>JARRLI010000308.1:1745-4125 GCA_037387145.1 Robiginitalea sp.
GTATCCTTCTGTGGCAACCTGGGGGCTGGTTCCTCATTGGGTACGGGACCGGGAACAGGGGCAAAAACTTTGGAACAAGACGCTTAATGCCCGGGGGGAGACTATTTTTGAAAAACCTTCCTTCCGCAGGGCTGCGAAAAGCAACCGGTGTTTGATTTATGTGGATGGCTTCTATGAGCACCACCATTACAAAGGCAAGACCTACCCCTTTCTTATCTATAGAAGGGATGGCAATTCTATGATCTTTGCCGGTCTTTACAACGACTGGACAGATACCGGGACCGGAGAAATCCTTACTACCTTTACCATTGTAACCACAGTCGGAAACCCCATGATGGCCCGGATCCATAACAATCCAAAACTACAAGGTCCAAGAATGCCATTGATCCTTCCTGAGGAATTTGCAGATCGCTGGCTGGCACCCATTGAGGATGAATTGGATGAGAAAGCATTGAGGGAATTGATACATTCCTTTCCGGCAGAAGCATTAAAAGCACATACTGTAGGTAAGTTGCGTGGAAAAAATTATGGAGGGAATGTCCCGGAAATCAGCCAGGAAGTAATTTATCCTGAACTCGGATCTCCTGTTTAGATGTTCATGTTAAATAACAGCAAAAAAAGTTGTAATGCACATCCGCAGCCAGTAGCCGGCTCGTACATACACTACAGCTTTTCCTATTGATTATTTTATTTTGAACTCAAAAACTTAGAAATGAAAATTACACATTGGATTTCTGCACTCCTGCTTTCAGGGGCACTTGTGATGGCGGGATACTTTATAGGGAACCTCCAGGTAAACGCGCGAAAGTATGACAGGTATGTAACGGTAAAAGGCCTGTCTGAACGGGAAGTGGCAGCTGACCTCGCTGTATGGCCCATGAATATAGCCCTTACAGGTAACGATCTTCAGGATCTTAGCAAACGTATAGAGGAACAGAATGAGACCGTCTATCAGTTCTTCATCAGTCAGGGATTTCAGGCAGATGAACTCACAAGGGGGCCGGTGAGCATCAATGATGCCCGCGCAAATATACATAACACACAGGCCCTGCAGAATCCGTATCGTTACCAGGCCAAGTCGGAATTGACGGTTCGCACTGGGGACATTGCCAAGTTACAGCGGGCACTTACCAATTCCCTGGAATTGCTGTCCAACGGCATTGTAATAGGATCCAAAAATGAGTGGCAGCCAATTGAATACATCTTCACAGGCCTAAATGACCTCAAGCCGGAAATGGTAGAAGAGTCTACAAAAAATGCACGGATAGTGGCCGAAAAATTTGCCAGGGATTCCCAGGCTGAGGTAGGTCAGATACGGGCGGCACGACAGGGGTTGTTTTCTATTTCTAACCGGGATGCCAACACCCCCGAGATCAAAAAGGTCCGGGTCGTTAGCACAATTGAATTTATGTTAGAGGACTAAACAGGCGCCCCGCCGGTAAGTTCTGTGAAAAGGGTTTCCAGATTTTTTGTCCTGCGACTTAATTGCAGGGTTTTAAGCTGGTTGTCATGGGCAAAGTCAAACACTACTCCGCGCATATCCTCCGGAGTTGAAAAACTGATCTCATATACGAAACCTCCAGTGTTGCGAACGCTCTCCACATGTGGCAATCGCTCGAGCAATACTTCCTCTACCCGGTAGTCGAATTCCACTTCAATGACCTGGGTTTCATCTTTACGAAGCATTTCGAGGGACTTGTCTGCAACTAACTTTCCATGGTTGATTATAAGCACCCTGTCACAAACAGCTTCTACTTCCTTCATGATATGGGTGGAGAGCAGGATTGTCTTTTCGGACCCTGCCTCACGAATCAATTTCCGGATTTCCAGGAGCTGATTGGGGTCAAGCCCGGTGGTAGGCTCATCGAGAATAAGTACTTCCGGTTGGTGAATTAATGCCGCTGCCAAGCCCACGCGTTGCCGGTATCCTTTGGAAAGTTGACCAATTTTTTTATGCGCTTCAGGACCAAGGCCTGTTTGCTCAATAACCACATCGATCCTTTTTTTATCGACTCTGTAGACCGAGGCATTGAAAGACAGGTATTCCCTGACGTATAATTCCAGGTAAAGGGGATTGTGTTCAGGAAGGTAGCCTATGCTGCGCTGTACCTCCCTGGGCTGAGACACCACATCGAAACCGTTAACCTGTGCCCTGCCCGAATCTGCTTTGTGGTAGGTAGTCAGGATTTTCATCAGCGTGGATTTTCCCGCTCCGTTCGGCCCCAAAAAACCAACTATTTCACCCTTTCGGATTGAAAAGGAGATGTCATTCAGTGCCTGCTGGCTCCCGAAACACTTGCTGATATGCGCTACCTCAATGGACATGGATACAAGTTAATTTCCGGTAAAAATACACAATGGTCCCCAAGTAACCACAAAC
>JARRLI010000309.1:0-3790 GCA_037387145.1 Robiginitalea sp.
CGGTGGATCATCCCCATTATTGAAACCATCCAGAAAGTGGATATCCGGGTAATCACGGCAAATATCGTCTCCCAGGAAGTGATGACTGAGGACAATGTACCCTGTAGCATTGACGGGGTGGTATTCTTCAAGATCAACGATCCTGAGAAGGCTGTGCTGGAAGTTGAGGAGTATGATTATGCAATTTCCCAGCTTTCTCAGGCTGCACTGAGGGACGTATGCGGGAAAGTGGAGCTCGATACCATTCTCTCCAAACGGGAGGAGATGGGCAAGAATATCAAGGAAATCGTGGAACAGGAAACTGCCCAATGGGGGATTGACATCATGGATGTGAAGATCAAGGACATTCAACTCCCTGAGAACATGAGGCGAATGATGGCCAACCAGGCAGAGGCTGAACGTTCCCGAAGGGCCCGGATCATACTCGCCCAGGCAGAAGAACAGGCTGCGAGCACCCTTCTTGAAGCGGGGAAGAAGATTGACCAGTCGCCTTCGGCCATAAAGCTCAGGCTGTATCAGACGCTGTCCAACATTGCGGCGGAAAAGAATTCCACCATCCTGTTCCCGTTCCCTGAGGAAGTCCTTCCCAGGAATGAAAAGGGGATCATCCCGAGGGAAGAGTAACCCGGGATAAATTATATTGGTAAAAATTCTCTTAATTTTAGGAGACCTTTACGCATGCCCGCATGTTTCGTTTCTTTAGGAAATTAAGAAATACCGCCCTTATGGAGAGCCGCTTTGTTCGTTATGTACTCTATGCCCTGGGCGAAATCCTGTTGGTGGTGATCGGGATCCTGATTGCCTTGTACATAAACGAACGGCAGCAATGGAGGGAGGACCGGCAACAGGAACAGTTCTACCTTCAGGCATTGCAGCAGGATCTGGAGCAGAACCTGCTGGAGCTGGACCGTGTTATAGAAAAATCAGGAGGAGTCTTAAGGGCATGTGATTCAATTTTTGATTACAGTAAGCGGATCCCGCATCGTATTCCCGGGGATTCCCTACTAAAGTATATGGGAAAAATTTCGGGATATACAAAGCACATGACACAGCAGGGAACCATCCAAGATCTTATGGGTTCAGGGAACCTGGCTGTAATCCTGAATGATTCGATACGCAGGGCCGTGGCTACCTGGGAGGCTGATATGAAGCTGACCCGCGAATTGGAGGAAGACGCGAAAAATTCCCGATTGAGCTACAATCAATATCTCGATTCCCATATACCCTGGTATGAGCGGCCTGATGTAGAAACTATTGTAAAAGAACAATTGCCCCAAATGCTTTTTCTTAACCGGGTGGCGGACAGGTTCAGTAATACCGATTATCTATACAATACTTATTTGGAGATTCAACCGCGATGGCAGGGCCTGCTTGAACTGGTTAACAAGGAAATCAGGGAAAATCGTCAGGAATAAGTTTACGTGAGTTTCTCTGTGAAAAATTCCACCGTCCGGCCCCAGGCCAGTTCGGCCGCTTGCTTGTCGTAACGGGGGGTAGTGTCGTTGTGGAACCCGTGGTTTTTCTCCGCGTAGAAAAAGACCTGGTATTCCTTGTTGTTGGCCTTCAGGGCGGCCTCGTACTCGGGCCAGCCTTTGTTCACCCGTTCGTCCAGTCCGGCATAGTGCAGCATCAGGGGCGCCTGTATCTGAGGGACCAAATCTACCGGGGGTTGACCCCCGTAAAATGGAACGGCCGCACCCAGAGCCGGGATGCGGACAGCCATCATATTGGAGATCCATCCCCCAAAGCAGAATCCGACCACCCCCACCTTTCCGGTACAGTCTTCCCGGTTCTTGAGGGTCACGAAAGCGGCTATGAAATCCTCCAGCATTTTGTTGCGATCGCGTTCCCGTTGCAGGGTCCTGCCCTCGTCGTCATTTCCGGGATAGCCGCCTAAAGGGCTGAGTGCATCCGGGGCCAGTGCCACGAATCCCGCCAGGGCGGCACGCCGGCAAACGTCTTCGATATGCGGGTTCAGCCCCCGGTTTTCATGCACTACCACGATGCCGGGCAATTTCCCGGTCGCCTCTGCGGGCCTGGCCAGGAGTGCCTTCATCGTTCCTCCTCCGTTGGGGGATTCATAGTTTATGTAGGCCGATTTCACCCGGGGATCATCCTGCTTCACCTGTAATTTGGTTTTGTAATCCGGCATCATAAAGCTCATCAGGGACATCAGCGTGACCCCACCCACGGCATAGGTGGAGAGCTTGTCGATGAATTCCCGTCTGCCTAGTTGGTTATGGGCATAGGCGTCGTAGAGGTCGAATACCTCCTGAGCAACGTCTTCTTTGCGCAATTTTTTCATGGAAACGGATATTTAGTGTCGTGCATTGTTTGTTTACTCAAGGTAGGCAAATTAATTTACTTGCTGCAGGGGATCGGGCCCCTTAATGTATTTTGAAAAATATAGTACATTAGGATCAAGCTTTTATCGCATGTTTCGAATTTTCAGAAGGATCCGGGCTGAACTTATGGCAGGCAAACACTTTCATCGATACCTTTTGTACGCCTTTGGAGAAATCTTGCTGGTGGTGGTCGGCATCCTGATCGCACTGCAGATCGACAACTGGAATGAGGAGCGCAAAGAACACAGGCGTGAGACGGCCATACTTCAGAAGCTCCACAGGGAATTCCAGGCCAACCTGGCGGATTTTAATGCCATTTATGAACTCAACCAGCAGAAGCTCCGGGCACTCGATACTGTGATTCACTATATGAACAATACGCATTTGCCGCAGGCATATGACCGCATCGATGAGAATTTCTGGATGGCAGCCTTCGGCAAGTTCTATAATCCCAAGCGCGGTACGGTGGAGTCCCTGATCAATTCAGGATCCATAGACCTGATTCAGAACGATACCCTCAGGGATTACCTCACCTCCTGGCCTTATGTTTTGGAGGATTATAAGGAGGAAGAGGAATTCGAACAATTCTGGGTATATCGCATTCCAAAATATGCTGCTGAACACGGAGACTTTAGTGCTAACATTGGTGGGGTTTTCGACGATCTTATAAAGGAAACGGAATTCAGGAATATTTTTGCCATGAGACGAAACTCCCTCGCCCAGACCGTATCGGCTGCAGAGTCCGAAGGGGTTTTTGAACACCTGAGGGAGATAGTGCGGTTGACGGAAGTGCCTGTGGAGTAGGCGTATGAACCTTTTTCTTCCTGCAAGGGTTATCTATAAATAAACGCCTGCAACTACAAAAGGCATTGTAATGGCCTGAATGAGCATAAGGCTTAACCACATCGATTCGTTCCTTCTGCAGACATACTATTTTTTTAATCCGTCCCTTGGCCGGGCCTCTGTGCTAGACCTGCAATGCATTTTTAAACTTAGCCCAGGGTGATAAATGGGAATATTATGTACTTTTAGGGTCATGTTAGGAAAGATTTTTCTTCAAAAGGGTTTAGGTAAAGCCCTCCTGCTCCTGATCGTATGCATGGTATCCCCCCTGTATCTGGTTGCTCAGGATCAAATACAGAAAGAAGGTTCGGATCCATTGCTGGGAAAGCAGCAGACAGATTCCATACATATAGATTCGCTGCTGAAAAACTCACAAGCACTGAGATTCAAGAATCCCGATTCCTCTATAATCCTATCACGCCAGGCTATTGAATTGTCCGACGATATCAATTATGAGATAGGCAAAGCATTAGGTTTTAAAAACATCGGGCTGATCTATGGGGATAAGAATAATTTCAGTGATGCCCTGGATTTTTTCAAGCGTTCACTAATTGTTTATGAAAAGGAAAAAGATACGTTAGGAATCAGTAGTATCCAGAATA
>JARRLI010000309.1:3843-7836 GCA_037387145.1 Robiginitalea sp.
GTAGTTAATGACCCTCTCCGATTGGGTACCGCTTATGTAAATATCGGAACAGTTTATTCCAATGATGAGGTCACCTATGATCTGGCCATCGAGAACTACCAAAAATCCATACCCTATTTTAAGGATATTGAATATACCTTAGGTATCGCCGTTGCTAATGTGAATCTGGGAGACCTGAATCTGCGGCGGGACAATCCTGAGGGCGCTCTGCCATTTCTTAATGACGCCCTTGCTAGTTTCCAGGAAATAGGAATTGACCCGGCCACACCATTAAATTTCCTGGGGCAGGCTTATTTGAGAATGAATCAGTTCTCAAAAGCAGCGGATTTCTATCAACAAGCCCTGACTTCTTCTGTTGAAAAAGGATCAAAACAGGAGGAGGCCAAGGCATATCTCGGTCTTGGAAATACAAATCTTGCAACACAAAATCCATCGAGGGCTATAACTTATTTCAATGACGCTTTGGTAGTGGCCGAGGAAACAAATTTATTGCGCGATAAGAGTGAAGCCTACCAGGGGCTATCCAAAGCCTATGCCATGAGAAATGATTATCGTGCTGCATTTCGGGCACAGCAGCGTTTTGCTGAGGTCAAGGATACGCTTCGAAGTGAAAACTATGCAGATGAAATGTCAGAACTTCGGACGTTGTTTGACCTTGAACGCAAGGAAAAGGAAATCGAACTCCTCAATGCCGAAAATGCGATTAATGAGATCCAGATTGAAAAGGACGCCCGAGACAAGCAACTGCTGCAAATTATCCTGGGACTCTTTTTGGCCATTATTGCCGGTTTTGTCTTCCAGTTCTTCTACATCCGCCGGACCAACAAACGCCTGGACTTTGAACGGAACCGTGCAGAGCAGATACTACTGAATATCCTGCCAAAAGAAACGGCGGATGAGCTCAAGGAGAAGGGATACGTTCAGGCCCGGGAATTTGAAGACATCACTGTTTTATTTACGGATTTCAAGGCTTTTAGCCTGGTGGCTGAGCGTATATCTGCTGAAAGGCTGGTAAAAAGCGTCGATTACTACTTTAAGAGTTTTGACGAGATCACCGAACGCCACAACCTGGAGAAGATAAAGACCATCGGGGATGCCTATATGTGTGCAGGTGGGCTCCCATCACCAAACAATACACACGTAAGGGATTCCTTTGCGGCAGCACGGGAGATCCTCCAATTTGTCAATGAGACCGAGTTTAATCCACCCCCGGGGGTTTACCCTTTTAAGATCCGTATCGGGCTGAATTCGGGGCCCGTGGTTGCCGGGGTGGTGGGCACTAAGAAATTCGCGTATGACATATGGGGCAATACGGTCAATATAGCGGCCCGAATGGAATCTGGTTCCGTGCCTGGCCGGATCAACGTTTCGGAAAGTATTTATGAGGAATTAAAGGAAGAGCATGACTTTACCTTCAGGGGAGAGCTGAAGGTGAAAAATCAGGTCTTTAAGATGTACTTTGCCGACGTGCCGGAAACAATATTTGACTGATCAAATGTTAAAATTATTGCAATCCCTCCGAAAATTTGTGCTATTATTGTGATTGAACCGACTAAACGCCCCCAGGAGGAATATCTCCATTTGACCAGTAAATGCAATAATAACCCCTTGTTTTAGTTAAAGTTATAAGGAATTATAAAGATAATTCCCAGTGATCTTTATGGAACTTGAAAATAAAAATGCATATCCGGAAGTGTGTCACAAGATCCTCGAGGATCTGTCCAAAAAACTTCCCGATCATCTTACGTACCACCGCCGAAGCATACAGGAAGTGCGCCCAATGCTCACCGATTACACGGATTCGGATATATCCCTTATCGAAGGTATGATCCGGGCCACCAAAGTGCCCCAAAAGCCGCAGAACTTATATGAGGAGATCATTTCGGATGCCGATCTGGATTACCTTGGGCGTGATGATTATCCAGAACTAAGCGGGGCCCTTTACAAGGAGTTCATGCATTTTGGTGTGGTCAGCAATGAGGCGGACTGGCTTGAGGTTCAGATAAAATTTCTGGGAAATCATAAATTCCATACGGATTGGGCCAAATTAAACCGCAGTGATCGCAAGCAGCAGTTGCTTCAGGCCCTGAGAGACCGGGCCAATTCAGGCCGACAATCCAGACAGGCTTCCTAAAGTACGAATACCATAGTCAGGATTGTAAGTACAGCGAGCATCATCAGTATGAAGCTGTAAGCCAGGTTACGGACTGATTTGTTCACATTCCCCAATTTTTTGGAAGCGATCAGTGAATGTATATAGATTTGCTGCCCCAGCTGGTCATAAAGGGCCTTATCATTCTCCAGCATTCCGTGGAACTTTTTTGAAAAGGAACGGATATCCCCATAATGTGTGATCGCATCGTAAAAAAAGAACATGTTCTTGTCAAATTTTGTCTCGATCTGGGGGAGGAAGCACTTAAATGCGAAAAAGATGGAACGGCCAACAAAGAAGAAGTAGGTCAGTACCATGATGACCAGTACGGCGTTTGGCTGGAAGTTCGATTCCATGTTCAAAGCCATTTCGAAGACAACCCCGAGTACCAGTCCGTAGAAGGACATAATAAGGCCGGCCTTTAATTCAGAGGTTTTGTTCAACTCGCTGATATGCCTGATGGTTTCCCAGTAGACTATGATCTTCTCCTCCGGGGTTAATGTTACCTTCTCTTTTGCGGGCATGTGAAACGTTGGTTATGGCCTAAAGGTAATAAATATTCAAATTAGGCTTGAGTGGTTCCTGATGGGATTCCCAATACTATATTCCAGCAAATAATTTTGATTGGAAATCATGAAATTAAGCACATTATAATGCTTTTTACCCCATTCGTCCGTGTTTTAAGGTAAACCGTAGATTATTTCACGCTCATGATACAATATTTCGTACCTTCACTCATCTTTTTCGGGTTGGTAATGATAGTACAACCTTAGTTTCCGAAAAAGTAACGACCCCCAAGTCAAGTTTTACTTACCTGCCTTTGAATTTCCTGGCCTATGTTATGGGCTAAACAATCTACTCATGAGAACACTATTACCTGTCAATTTAGGAAGGAATTCCTATATCCTCTCGTTATTTTACTCTTTTTTGTTTCTGTTAGCGCTGCCGCTTTCGGCCCAGGATTACGAAAGTATATCCGATGGGGATTGGGAAAATGGTAATACCTGGGACTGCATTGGACCTGACGGTCCGTGTAATAGGAACCCATTCCCGAGTACCCGGGTGACGGGAACGGTGACAATCAGTCACGATGTCACCTATTTCAGTAACAGCCCTATCGAAATTCGGAATAATGGTGAATTATTTGTGAATGGCTCCACGTTCGACAATCGAAGTAACCTCAATATTAATTCAGGTGGTTCCGTTGAATTGAATAATGCTATTCTTATTATAGGGCCAGGGGTGCTGAATATGGATGGCGAATTGATCGCTACCAATTCCCTCATTGAAAAAGACGGAAACTATGTAAACGATGGCTTATCTGCACTGTTTAGTTCTTGCGTAACCATAACCTCTGGTAATTTCAACAATTTTGGCACTGTGTCCGGAAACGGTGGTGTTAAGGTTTTAAGTGGTAACCTTAATAACAACGGAACCTGGAGCTCAGACTTGTTGTACTACTATTCCAATAATGGTTCAAACCTTCCCGGGTCGATTAGCACCCTTGAGGAAGTGGATAATGCCTGCGCCTGCGCTTTGAGTAATGTAGGGGATACTGCCCCGATCCTGACCGCTGAAACTCCCACTGAGTTTTGCGAGGGAGATACGCTTCTGCCTTTCTCATCTTACCAGGGCAGTACTGCCCCGGGTGGTACGGCATTTACATGGAGTATCAATCCGGATCCGTTAGTTTTGGGAGATCATGTTGCCGCAGATCAGATTCCAACCGCAGGAACAACCTACTATGGGTTTTTCTACGATACAGATAATAACTGTGCGAGCCCGGTGGTTACCTTGAATATTACGGTCAACCCGGACGCCACGGCAAGTGCCGGGGAGGA
>JARRLI010000310.1:0-2367 GCA_037387145.1 Robiginitalea sp.
GCCTTGTTCCGCTCCACATCTTCCGGATGGATGTTCCCGTAGATCGAATCGGGGCGTCCATCATAGCTCGCGGGATCCATCCCCAGGACCTTCAGCAATCCGGGACTCATGAGCAGCTTTCCATGCGTCTTTTCCCAGTACCACCAGTAAATGCCGATGCTTTCCGTAGCCTCCAGAAATGCCTCTGAAGGAGAACGAAGCTCATTGGGTATTTTTGAGGAAGTCAAAGACATGTTGTTTAAAGATAGTACAATCCCCTGAATTTTTGGCCTGACGCAGGCGCAGGGCCTTGAACTTTATCTGCCCCGGGAACGTTCTTAAAAGAAACCCGAGATGGAACAAACACTTAACTTCCTTCGTGAACTGGCCCTGAACAACAACCGGGACTGGTTCAACGACCACAAAACCCGCTATCAGGAGTCTCTGGAATTTTTCAGACAGTTTGCAGGCTCCCTCCTGGGCGGTATCTCCGCTTTTGACCCCTCTGTGGGCAACCTGGAAGCCAGGGATACCATTTTCCGGATCTACAAAGATGTGCGTTTCTCGAAGGATAAAAGTCCTTACAAAACGCATTTCGGGTGCTGGATTGCCAAAGGGGGAAGAAAATCGACCGATGCAGGCTACTATTTTCACCTGGAACCTGAAAAGAGCTTCCTGGCTGCCGGGGTCTGGATGCCCCCCAAAGAGCAACTCCATCTGATCCGCCAGGAAATCCTGTATCACCCGGAGGCCTATCTGAAGGTCATCAACGATCCGCTGCTGAAAGAAAAATATGAACGGGGTGGCAGGGAGGATATGTTGAAAAAGGGGCCGCTGGGCTTCCCCAAGGATTTCAGGTACCTGGATGAACTCAAATACCGGCATTATATTTTTTCCAGGAATTACAGCGACAGTCAGTTGCTCGATCCCGCACTGACCGGTCATGTGGTGGAGGATTTCAGGGGACTCTTTCCCCTGGTCCGTTACCTGAACCATGCCATGTCTTTTGCCGGGAACCAGTAAATGTGACAAATGTTACAGTGACATTGTAAGAAGCGCTGTATTTTTGCGACAGAAAAGAAACAAAACGGCAAACAAATAACTAAAAAATATTAAAAATGAAACTGGAACATTTGACAAGCGAAACCTTCAAACAGAAAATTTTCAATTACGAGGCCAACAAGGAATGGAAGTTTGAAGGGACTACCCCTGCCATCATCGATTTCTATGCAGATTGGTGCGGCCCCTGCAAAATTGTGGCACCCATCCTGGAAGAATTGAAAGAGGAATATGGTGATAAGCTGGATATTTTCAAGGTTAATACCGAAGAGCAACGGGAGCTCTCTTCCGTATTCGGGATCCAGAGCATTCCAAGCCTCCTGTTCATCCCCAGGGATGGTCAGCCTCAGATGGCCATGGGCGCCCTTCCTAAGGAAACCTTCAAGCAGGCCATTTCTGAAGTATTGAGCGTAAGTGTATAAAACATAACCAGGTCCCGGTGCACCGCAAAGCACCGGTGGACCGCAAAGCATACGAAAATGAAAAAAATAATATTAGGAATAGGCGCTGCAGCTTTTCTTGCATTCTCATGCACCAACGGAACAGCCAGCACTCTGGACAGCCAGGCAAAAGATGCACCCGAGGTGAAAATGACTTCCGGAAGTGAAGGGGATGATCAGAAGTCGGGGGAAGGCAAACCGGTGCACCTGACCAAGCAGGACTTCCTGGACAAGGTCATGAACTATGAGAAAAATCAGAGCGAATGGGTGTATGAAGGGGACCTGCCCGCCCTGATCGATTTTTACGCCGACTGGTGTGCCCCCTGCCGCCAGGCTGCCCCCATCCTGGAAGAGCTGGCCAGCGAATACAAGGGCCAGATCCATATCTATAAGGTGGATACCCAGAAAGAGCAGGAACTGGCCGCCGTATTCGGTATCCAGAGTATTCCGGCCTTCCTGTTCGTCCCCCAGGAAGGAAGGCCCACCATGAGCAATGGAATCGCCCGGACCCCGGAAGAGACCAAGGCCATGTTCAAGCAAATGATCGATGAGATTCTCCTCGGAAAAGAGAGAAGTGATATTTAGAGTTTGGTTATAGTGAAGTTGAACAGTTGAACAATGTGCGGAAAGAAAGCGTGAAGAGGAAGATTGTTTAGTTTGGAAGCAGTAGTTGGTAAAAGAGCCGGGCAGAAATGCACCGGCTCTTTTTATGGATCAAAAAGGATATTTGCCCGAGGGGCTACCAGGCAAAGCCCAGGCCCACACTCAGGTAACTCAGAGAGGGAGCCTTTTCAGTCTCGAAGCCCTGCACGTAACGCAACTTGGCAGTCAGGTAGGATCTGCCCACCGGGAAAATGACTCCTACTTCCGGTGTCACCGCAAACTGCCA
>JARRLI010000310.1:2471-3206 GCA_037387145.1 Robiginitalea sp.
AGTTCCGTAAAGCTCCAGAAGATCCAGGGATTGGTACCACGAGAATCTCACCACCAGGGGAACGGTATTGATATACCTGACCTGGGTTCCGAACAGCAGAATATCGGGCCGTTGGTAATAACTGTCAGGCTCTTTCTCCACAAAGGTACTCCAGGAAGCCCCCATTCCCACGGCAAAGCTTTCGCCGATAAAACGGTCAAAGTCCACGGTTACACCCCGCCAGCTTACCTGGTCGGTAAACTCCATCGTGCTGGAGAATGGAAAGGACACATCGTAGGTGGCCTTCCATATAACTTCCTGGGCGCTCACTGTGAACGCTCCAAAAACAACGAATAGAATTAAACTATATCTTTACATGACTTGACCTGTTTAATTTTGTTTCAGATAGGGGGATTGCACAAACAACTGGTTGAGCTGTTTATCCAGGCGGGCACGCGTATTCTGCACATTGCTGGTAAGCAATCCGTTGATAACTCCCGCCCAGACCATTCCCGGGCGGTCCAGGGGTTCCTGTTGTATCTCCGTATCCAGCATCTCCACAATTAACGTACCCGTACTGTAGGAGCTAATATAACCCGGGTACCAGGGATATCCCGGATACCAGCCACCCCAGCCCGGCGGATACCACCAGTCCCAGCCGGGATACCAGCCCCAGTAATTGTACAAGTATGAGTAGTAGGTATAAAAATCCTGGCTGGTTACCTGCACCAGCAGCTCCAGGTCGGGCCGGTTCAG
>JARRLI010000311.1:0-3536 GCA_037387145.1 Robiginitalea sp.
CCAAAAAGGTGGCCAGGGCAATTGAGAAAGGGATGCAGGTTATCTTTTGTTTCGGGGAGGAACTCGCAGACCGAAAGGCGGGAAACCACTTCGATCTGGTAAAGGGGCAATTGAAGAACGCCCTGTTCGATCTTCCAGATACCGCATGGGATCAAATTATCCTCGCCTATGAACCCGTATGGGCCATCGGCACAGGGGAAACAGCCAGCCCCGAACAGGCTCAGGAAATGCATGCCTTTATACGCCAGCTGGTGGAACAGGCCTATTCGGACCAGGTTGCAGAATCTGTATCTATCCTTTACGGGGGGAGTGTAAAACCGGGAAATGCTGCTGAGATCTTTTCTAAACCCGATGTGGACGGAGGGCTTATAGGCGGAGCTTCCCTGGTGGCAGATGATTTTGTCGCCATCGTGAATGCCTTTGAATAATCCCCATGCGCTACATCCGCTGCACGCTTGAACTGCATCCTCCCCAGCCGGCAACCGAGATCTTTATTGCCACGCTTTCAGAACTTGGGTTCGAGAGTTTTGAGGAGACCGATACAGGGGTAAAGGCCTATATTCAGGAATCACATTGGAACGAAGACGATTTCAAGGCCCTGCCGCTTCTAGACAATCCCGAATGGAACGTACAATATGGTATTGAGTACATCGAACCCCAAAACTGGAATGCGGTATGGGAGCAGGACTATACGCCCATTACCGTCGGTGAACTTTGTATGGTCCGGGCCCCCTTCCACCCGGAACCCCCTGCCCGGATTCAGTATGATATAGTGATCAGTCCGAAAATGAGTTTCGGGACGGGTCACCACCAGACCACCTGCCTCATGCTGGACTGTCTGCTGGAAATGGATTTGAAAGAGAAAGCCGTGTTGGATGTGGGTAGCGGCACTGGAGTACTGGCAATCCTGGCCGGGATGAAAGGAGCCGGCCCTATTGTGGCTGTTGACATAGATCGCTGGGCCTTCGAAAACTGCAGGGAAAATATCCTGAGGAACGGACAGGAAGGGATCGAGGTCCTGAAGGGAGACATCACCAGCGTGAAGGAGCGGAAGTTCGATGTGGTCCTGGCCAATATCAATAAGAATGTGCTGCTTTCCCAGATGGAGGCCTATGCGGAAGTGCTTGTTCCCGATGGTTTACTGCTGCTGAGTGGATTCTTCCTAAAAGACCTGCCGGATCTTCGAAAATCCGCCCTGGAAGCGGGACTAAAGTTTGAGAGATTCAGGGAGCAGGAGCACTGGGTTGCAATGGTTTTAAGGCCTGAATCCGGTAGTTAGAACACCTGTTCTTCATATTAATGAGGTAAATACCTTTGATCATGTGATACAAACCCTGATCGATGTTTGCGAACATACCCCTGAGCAGGCTGAGCAGTGTTCTCTTATTGTTCACTACAATGGAAAGTGTACCGTAAAGACCGGTGAGTTCAGCGATCTGAAACCCCGGTGTTCACGCCTGTTACAGGCAGGGCTCAGCGCAGAGATCGTGTGATATCCTTATTCTTTGTGCCTTTGTGGAGTCCACCATGGAAGTGTACTATATTCAGGTCTACCAGTAAAAAAATATGTACCTTCCTGCTATTGATAAAAGCGATTCCCTTCTTGGAACAAAGAAAGGGGATCGCTGTTGTTTCCGGGATGTGGGAAGAAATCCCACCCCATAGCTTTAAACCAACCAACTCACACTATCATGGAAACCACCACCGTCGTCAAGATGAACAAGTCCTACACGATTCTGATCAGTCTCAGTGTGGCCCTCGGTGGTTTTCTGCTGGGATTTGACAGTGCCGTTATTTCGGGTGCTGTTAAAGGCATCACCGTTTATTTTGAAATGTCTGATGCCATGCTCGGGTTTGCGGTGGGCTGTGTCATTTTCGGCGCTATGGCGGGTAACCTTATGGCCGGTCCCATGGCCGATCGATTTGGGAGGAAGGCCGTACTCATAATAGTAGCAGCACTTTTTGGAATTTCCGCTTCCTGGTCTGCCCTGGCTACCGGGTATACGGAATTCATAACGGCTCGTATCATCGGAGGCATAGGAATAGGTGGGGCTATCCTCATTGCGCCTATTTATATTGCCGAAATTGCCCCGCCAAAATTGAGAGGGAGCCTGGTTTCCTTCAACCAGTTAAATATCGTAATCGGTATATCGGTTGCCTATTTTTCCAACTATTTCCTGGTTAATTACGGAGCGGAAAGCTGGCGGTGGATGCTCGGGGTGGAAGCGATCCCGGCGATCATCTATTTCCTGGCCCTGTTCACCGTGCCTAAGAGCCCGCGCTGGCTCATCCTGAAGCTCATTAAGGTCAAACTGGCCCGTGCGATCCTGGTGCGAATAGGGGGGGAGGATTATGCTGATTATACCATCGAGGAGATACAGCAGGGACAGGCCAGAAAAGAATCCAAAGGAAGGCTCGCCGATCTTTTTAAATCCAAATACAAAACCATAATGATCATTGCCCTGGGAATTGCTTTTTTTCAGCAGATCACCGGGATAAACGCCATATTTTACTATGCGCCAACCATTTTTGAGCAGGCAGGGGGGAGCACGGATTCCTCGTTCCTGCAGGCCATAGTCGTAGGACTTACCAACCTGGTTTTTACGCTCGTGGCTATCTGGCTGATTGACCGATTGGGGCGTAAACCACTGCTGCTGATCGGGACCATTTCCATGACCGTTGCCCTGTTGATGGCTACCCTGGCCTTCAATAATGCTACCTATGATTTTGACAGGCAGTCCCTTGAAAATGTAACCTCTGTGGAGATCCGCGAGGCCCTGCAGGACCTGGAAGGGACCTCCTTTGAAAGCCAGACGGAACTATTTGAACGGGTCAGGCCCATGCTTGATGCCGAGGAGTTCCTGGACTTCCAGCGAAATCAGATTACCAACTTTATCCGGGTAAATGCAACCCTTGTCTTGATCGCCATACTGCTTTATGTGGCCGCATTTGCTATTTCCCTGGGCCCGGTAATGTGGACGCTGATCTCGGAAATCTTCCCCAGCAAGATCAAGGGAATTGCCATTTCGGTAGTGGGTTTCTTCAATTCCCTGGTAAGTTTTTCAGTCACCCAGATCTTTCCATGGGAACTGACAAATCTGGGACCCACAACCACCTTTGCCCTGTATGCCCTTTTGTCTTTCCTGGCGGTCATTTTTGTTTCTAAATATGTCATTGAAACCAAAGGAAAATCCCTGGAAGAAGTTGAAGAATTATTGACACGATAACCGAACTACCTGTTAAGAAACAACTGAGTTGAAAGAATATGCAACAAAAGACAGATAAAGCCCCTTTGAAAGAAGTTTTATTGGAAGAAGAACAGTTCTTCAAAATATCCGACAGCAATGCCCTCAGGCCTTTTTTCATGAGCATTGTCAGCGATTCCAATCACTGGATGTTCATTTCAAGCAATGGTGGGCTTACCGCGGGTAGGAAAAATGCCAACTTCGCACTTTTTCCCTACTATTCAGATGATAAAATAACCGAATCTGCTGATATTACCGGGAGTAAGACCCTTTTCAGGGCAACGCTTGGCG
>JARRLI010000312.1:0-5272 GCA_037387145.1 Robiginitalea sp.
TTTTGTCAAAAATAGGCAATCCCCTACTGCCGGAGAAACGACAAATCGGGATAAGATCTGAGATAAGTTCATACCTTTGGGAGTACCCGAAAAGCGATGCAAAAGTTTTCCAATCCTTTGTCACAGCTCCGAGGCATATGGACTTTTCTATCCATACTGGGCCTTTTCACTGTATACAGTCAGGATAAACCCATGGATTCCGTTACCTACCTTCCTGAGGTAATTCTGGGTGTGGATGTTGAGGAGAATTCCCCGCTGGGGATCGTTCCTTCCGACCTGCTGACCGAAAAAGCCATAAGTACGCAGAACCCTGTTGATTTTGCCGGGACCCTGAACCAGGTGCCGGGGGTATATTTTCTTTCAGGGGCCTTGAATACCAACCGCATAACAATTCGGGGCGTAGGGGCAAGAACCCCTTTCGGCACGGACAAGCTCCGAATGTACTACAACGATATCCCGGTCACCAATGGCGTCGGTTTTTCCACCCTGGAAGCCTTCGACCTTGAAAACCTCAGCGGGATCCGGGTGGTCAAGGGGCCCAAATCCGGAACTTATGGTGCTGCCCTGGGTGGTGCCATCCTGTTGCGTTCAGATCCAAAGGATACCGAAGGTACATTTATTGAAACCCGCAGCAGCTTTGGGTCTTACAGCATGTTTAAGAACAACCTCAGCCTGGTGCATAAAGAGGATGGGCTGCGTGCGGAGCTTCGTTATAACCGGCTCACAACACAAGGGTATCGGGAAAACAATGCTTTTGACAGGGACGGGCTGCTTCTTAACCTTGGGTTTGATATAGGGAAGTCCCACCAGGTGAATCAGCTGACGAACTACATCGCTTACAGAGCAGAGATTCCCAGTTCGCTGGGAAAAACTGATTTTGAGGAAGACCCCACCCGGGCCGCAGCCAACTGGAAGGCCGCCAAGGGTTTCGAGGCCAACAAATATATCCTTATCGGTTTGTCTGACCGGATCCAACTGGGTAAACGATTCGAAAACACCAGTAGTATATACTATACATATTTGGACCATTACGAACCCAGACCTTTTAACATCCTGGATGAATTCACACTGGGATATGGGTTGCGTTCCGTATTCTCAGCAGGTTTTGGAATGCCGGACCGTCCGATGAATGCCCTGTTGGGTGTTGAGTTATACAAAGACGAGTATTCCTGGTCTACCTATGAAAATCTATATCAGGAAAACAACGGGCAGGGAAGCCTGCAGGGAGATCAATTGAGCCGTAACAAGGAATTCCGAAACCAATTATATCTATTCGGTCAGTTTAACTGGCAAATCACCTCCCGCCTGAATGCCACTGCAGGATTAAGCATGAACCGAACCAGGTTCGACTTCAGGGACCTTTTTGGCCAGGAGGATCAGGATCGAAGTGCGAAACGGGACTTCGAACCCATCCTCTTACCAAGCCTGGATGTTCGATATATCTTCGAGGGCAGGTCATGGGTTTACCTCAACATAAGCCGCGGCTTCAACAATCCCTCCCTTGAAGAATCGCTGACGCCGGATGGGTTGATCAATCCGGAAATTAGCCAGGAAAAAGGAATAAACTATGAGATCGGGGCCAAAGGTTTTTGGCTGGATACAAGACTTCAGGGCACCATTGCCCTGTACCAAATGGATATCGAGGACCTCCTGGTCGCAGAGCGGATAGGCGAGGATCAATTCATCGGCCGTAATGCAGGTAAAACGAGACACCGGGGTATTGAGCTAAGCCTGCAATACCTCATACCCTCCAATACCTCATGGAATTTCACTCCATTTTTTTCCTATACCCTCAATGATCATTTTTTCAGGGAATTCGTGGATGGAGATGCCGATTATTCGGGAAATTCATTGACAGGCGTCCCAAGGAATCGGGTTTACGGCGGACTACAGGTGAATTCGGATAAAGGCTGGTACTGGAATTCCACCTATCAATATGTGGATGCCATTCCTCTTACGGACAGCAGCGATGTCTTTAGTGATCCATATAACCTGTTTAATACCCAATTGGGATACCGCTTTCAGTGGGGCCAGCATCTCAGTCTTGCGCTGGAACTGGGGATCAACAATTTGTTCGATACTAAATACGCCAGTTCCGTCCTGATCAACGCCACGGGTTTTGGAGGGTCGGAACCACGATATTTCTATCCTGGGAACGGGAGGAACTTATACACCCGGATACAACTTCTGTTTTCTCTTTAGGCCTTTGCCTTTTTCAACCATTGCTTCATATCCACTTCCTGGTGAATTGCAGCTGAAAGGGAGGCTATGGGGATTCTTTTTTGCTCCGCCGCATCCTGCCGTCTGTACCTTCGGCCCACGGCATCTTTCTCATCGTATTGTACCATGAACTCCCATTTGAGTTCCTCAAAAATCTCAGAGGCAATTTCCGGAAGGCCATCCTTTTTGACCAGTGGCAGAATAGCTGCCTTAACCGGGGCTAGGACCGCAGGGATCCTCAGCACCGTCCGGCTAGATCCGTCTTCCAGTGTTTCTTCCTGAAGGGCATTGGAGAAAACCGCCAAAAACATGCGGTCCAGGCCGATAGATGTCTCCACCACATAGGGGACATAATGCTCCTGGAGTTCGGGGTCAAAATACTGCAATTTTTTTCCTGAGAACTTTTCGTGGTTGGCGAGATCAAAATCTGTTCGGGAGTGGATACCCTCCAGTTCTTTGAAACCAAACGGGAATTTGAATTCAATGTCGGCAGCGGCATCTGCGTAGTGGGCCAGTTTGTCGTGGTCGTGGAATCTGTAGAGCTCTTCAGCCATCCCCAGGGACAGGTGCCATTTGATACGGGCTTCTTTCCAGTATTCATACCATTTCTGCTGATCCCCTGGGCGTATGAAAAACTGCATCTCCATCTGTTCGAATTCCCGCATCCGGAAAATGAACTGACGGGCAACAATCTCGTTCCGGAAAGCCTTTCCAACCTGCGCAATCCCAAACGGGATTTTCATCCTTCCCGATTTCTGGATGTTGAGGAAATTCACAAAAATACCCTGGGCTGTCTCAGGCCGCAGGTATAGTTCCATAGAAGAATCGGCAGTGGCTCCCAGGCGTGTTCCGAACATCAGGTTGAACTGCTTGACATCCGTCCAGTTTCGCGATCCCGAAACAGGGCAGGCAATGCCCAGTTCCTCAATCAGCGCTTTCACGTCCGCCAGATCCTCCTGCTCCAAAGAACGGCCCATACGTTTTAGAATGGCTTCGGCCTGCTCCCTGTACTTGAGGACCCTCGGATGCGTTGATACGAATTGATCACGGTCGAATGTATCTCCAAAACGTTTAGCTGCCTTGGCGATTTCCTTATCTATTTTGGCTTCGATTTTAGCGACATAATCCTCAATAAGGACATCTGCCCGATACCGTTTTTTGGAATCTTTATTGTCGATAAGCGGATCATTGAAAGCATCCACGTGTCCGGAAGCCTTCCAGGTTGTTGGATGCATAAAAATGGCCGAATCAATCCCCACTATGTTTTCATGAAGCTGCACCATGGCGCGCCACCAGTATTCCCGTATGTTCTTCTTGAGCTCGGCCCCGTTCTGGGCGTAGTCGTAAACAGCACTCAGGCCATCATATATTTCACTGGACTGTACCACATACCCATACTCTTTTGCATGGGAGATAACCTTCTTGAAATCGTCTTCTTGTTTTGCCATTGGGCAAAAATAGAATATCTATAAAAAGAAAATCCCTTATTTCAGGCGAAATTCCGAAGTGGAAAGCAATTTTTCGTCTTCAAATATATTCAGGGTGTAGATCCCCGCTTCCAGGGAGCCCTCAGGTACGGTTATGAAGTCGCATACATTCATCTCATCCCCGGTGAAGATGAGCTCTACCTTTTTACTGTAGATGTTGCCATTGACGGCCACTAAATTGGCATTGTCCTCCAGAATTGCCATCATGGGATCCAGGAACTGTAGGTACAGCACTTTCTCCTCCCTGTTCACATTCGGATTTCCCTTGACCGATGCGCATGCCCGCAATTTGACAATAGCCGATGCCTTGTTTGTTTTGATCGGCCGTTTTTTACGGAGCCGGAACCCGTCTCCCAGCGGATTTTCCAGGCTCAGGTAGCTTTTTCTCTTGAGTTCAAGGTTCAGCTCTTTGTTTTTCTGACGCAGGAGTGCTTCGGTTTCCAGTGAAGTCGTCCTGCCTTTCAATTCATCCAGCATTTTTTTAGCCTCCCCGTACTGTTGAGCCAATTCCCTGTTATCTAATTGCAGCTGTTCATTCTTATGTTTGATGCTGTAGTATCTGGCTTCAAGTGTTCTTAATTCCTTACGGTACTGGCTGAGTTTGCGAATATTGTAATTTAACCGGTCGACGGAATCCAGCAGCTGTTCAACACGGCTGCTGCTTTCCTGTAATTCTATATCGTTTACTTCATTCAGGGCAAGGAGCCGATCTACCTCAGTTTTCATGATCGTCAGGTCACTGATGAGCAGGTTTCGTTCTTTCTCCAGGTAGGTAATCTGCTGCCGGGACTGTGCATAACTGTAATAGAACGCAATAAGGATCCCAATAATTACCGCAACAAGGGTAATGTAGATAATCCTGTTGTTAAAACTAGTGTCCTGGAGATTCATTCGGCGGGTGCCTAAAATGGCGGTTTGACAGATGGTTACGAATCTTTCAAAAATACTAAATGATATAAACACCTTTGTTGTGCCTGCATACTGTTTTGGATGTAATGCCGTATTATATCGGGGAGAGCATCTACTGTGTGCATTTTGTCGAAATGAATTGCCCCTCACCGAATTTAACTATGGGTCAGAAAATGCTGTAGATCGCATATTTTATGGGCGATGCAGGGTAGATAAGGCAGGTGCGCTGCTTTATTATCGGGAAAAAGGCATGGTTCAGCGGATGATACACGGGCTAAAATACCACGGAAGGGAAGAAATCGGATCTTACCTGGGTGCCTGGTATGGGCAGCAACTGGTAAGGGATCCTGGAATAAGGACCATAGATTATGTGCTGCCCGTGCCCCTGCATAAAAGAAAACAAAAAAAGCGTGGGTATAATCAGTGCAGGCGCTTCGGACGCGAAATCGCCCGAAGCCTCAATGCTGCCTATTCGGAGAGGCTGCTTGTCAAACCCGTAATGAGTCATACCCAGACTACCAGGGACCGCTGGAGTCGATGGTCTGGCACCAGAGGCACATTCCACACCCCCAAGCCGGAAAAACTGGCGGGCAGGCGGATCTTACTGGTGGACGATGTAATCACCACCGGTGCTACCATGGAAGCGTGCGCAGAAG
>JARRLI010000313.1:0-3363 GCA_037387145.1 Robiginitalea sp.
CAGATCACCCGGTTCCAGTGCCCTCAATAGAATATGATCTCCTTTAAGGTAGGTCATGGCAATGCTCCTTTAAAGACCTGTAAAGCCGGACCCCTCAGCCAGATCTCTGAATATCCCGCCGGATTTTTTGCAAATGTCACCTCAAGGGTGCCGCCTTGTGTATTGATGGTGGCATGGGTACCTTTGAGGTGTCCCAGTTTGTGCATGGCCAGGGCCGTTGCAGTTACGCCAGTGCCACAGGAGTAGGTCTCGTCTTCTACTCCCCTCTCATAGGTTCTAACCTCAAAGTGTGCGTCTTCCAGGGGATTTACAAAATTGATATTACTCCCGGATGCTCCATAAAGGCCATAACGCAGTCGCCTGCCTTCCTTTCTGACATCCAGGCTATCCCAATTGTCCCATAACTGAACATGGTGCGGAGAACCGGTGTCCATCCATAAATATTTTGGCCTGGAATGGATTTCGGTCACGTCCCCCATTTTCAGCGCAACCCCGTTTTTGACAACCTGTGCCTCGTGCAGCCCATCAAAAGCAATGAACTTGCAAGAGTCCCCTATCAGTCCCTGCATTCGTGCAAAAGCAACCACACAGCGACCACCGTTGCCACACATGCTCCCTTCGCGCCCATCGGCATTGAAGTAGACCATGCGAAAATCTGTCGAATTGTCAGCCTCAAGCAGGATCAATCCGTCTGCACCGATACCAAAACGGCGATGGCAAAGGTCTGCGATCAGTTTGGTATCTTTTTTGGGGAATATGTTGCGACGGTTGTCCACGAGAATAAAGTCATTCCCCGTTGCCTGATATTTATAGAAGGACAGAATCATGGAAGACAAAGATACATTTAAATCGGAGCACCGATCTCGTTAAATTGTCGTTAAACGAAAATATGAACCTATTGAAAATAATTACATTTATAAATCAAAAAATATCTCGTCTATGAAACGCATAGGAGGTATGTTTCTCGTCGCTTTAATGGCGGGAACACTAACGTTGGGAACTTATAAATTATTCTTTGAGTCCTCTCCGAAGGAGGCATCCTTTCAATCTGATTCCCTTCCCGTATTCCAGACCAGTAATTTCAGTGCTTCCGCTTCCGGAGCCGGTGTTGATGAGGCCAATTTTACCATTGCGGCTGAAAAAACCGTCAATGCCGTGGTCCACGTCAAGAATATTACGGTTAACCAGGGGCCCAGCAACCTGCTGGAATTCTTTTATGGCTACCAGGAGCGCGCCAGGCCACAGGTAGGAACTGGTTCCGGGGTCATTATTTCTCCGGACGGATACATCGTGACCAATAACCACGTTATTGCCAAAGCCAACCAATTGATGGTCGCCCTGAACAATAACAAGACCTATGAGGCAACAGTGGTGGGTGCGGACCCAGTCACAGACATCGCCCTTATCAAAGTCGAAACGGAAGAACCCCTGCCCTACCTGGCTTTCGGAGATTCTGACAATGTTAAGATAGGGGAATGGGTACTTGCGGTGGGCAACCCTTTTAACCTCACCTCCACGGTCACGGCGGGAATCGTCAGTGCCAAGGCGAGGAACCTGGGCCGAAATCAGTCTTTTATACAGACAGATGCAGCGGTAAACCCAGGCAATAGTGGTGGAGCCCTTGTTAATACAAATGGGGATCTGGTAGGAATCAATACGGCCATAACCTCCCAGACCGGATCCTATATAGGATATTCCTTTGCTGTTCCCAGCAATATTGCACGCAAGGTAGTGCAGGACCTCCTTGAATACGGGGACGTTATCAAAGGAGTGATTGGTATACAAACGATTCTACCGAATAGTGCATATGCCCGGGATAACGGGCTGGACCAGATCGAGGGGGTTTATGTCGAAAGCGTGGAAGAAGATTCCGGGGCTGAAAAGGCGGGCTTGCGGCAAGGCGATATCATAAAGCAGATCGATAATATCCAAATTAGAAAATTTGCCGACCTCACAGGCTACATAGCTTCCAAAAGCCCTGGTGACGTGGTGGAGGTTAGCTTAAAAAGGGGTGGAGAATCACTTGCCATACCTGTGGAGGTGCGGGAACGGCAAACCCTCCAGGTTCCTGTTTTCGGGTTCACTGTCAAAAACCTTTCATCGGAGGATCAGATGAAATTTGATACGGAGGCAGGCGTAAAGATCATTGGAGTCCCTGAAAATTCACGCAAATATGGACTGGAAGGCAAGGTGATTGTAGCCGTGGATGGAAAAGAAATAAGGGACATTAATGACGCGCGCAAGTGATTCAGCGATTTTTCCCTCTATAGACAAATGATCTTCCAATAGGAAAATAAAACTCCTGAAAACAATCCCACCAGATTCGGTGGGATTTTTTGTACACTAAAACGTATGCGAAAACGTTTGAAGTTTATAGTTTTGCGGAAAGTTTAAACAACCTTTTAATGAAGCACAACAGCACCTACGAAAAGGAACTGGCCTTTCAGGCCGACAGGCGGAAGGCAACCACCGAATTCATCAAAATTATCAGCGATTTATGGTATGACAGGGCCATAGAGGTAGTCCTGTTCAGAAACCAAATCATTGATAAAAATGTTAGCGAAATAATCAATTTGCATGAGTATGCGGGTCAATTCGTGCAAAAACCGATTTCTATTTTCGATTCTGTGGAACTGCTGCGTGCCATAAACGATGTCAATCTACCTCCATCAAAACTGGACATTGGGAAGTTGACCTATGAATATCATACGGATAACAGGCGGGAATATCACAATGTCAAGTCCTTTATTATTGACAAACTCAAGGATGCGGAATCCTTCCCTGAAATTGAACCCAAAGACGTGGTACTCTACGGCTTTGGTCGTATTGGAAGGCTCCTGGCCAGGGAACTGATGGCAAAAACGGGAAAGGGAAATCAACTTAGGCTGCGGGCCATAGTTACCAGAGGAAAATTAACCCCCGAAGTACTTGAAAAAAGGGCCGCCCTGTTGCGGACAGATTCTGTACATGGTCAGTTCAGCGGAACTGTGGAGGCTGATCCGGATAAAGATCTGCTTGTAATAAACGGCACCAGCGTACACCTGATATCAGCCAATAGCCCCGAAGAGATAGACTATACCCAATACGGCATTCAAGATGCCCTGGTGATAGACAATACGGGGGCTTTCAGGGACAAATCCTCCCTGGGAAGGCATCTGAAGGCCAGGGCGTATCAAGGGTTCTGCTCACCGCTCCCGGGAAAGATGTTCCCAATATTGTCCATGGGGTCAACCACCGGGAATTCGATCCGGAGGAAGTAGCGATTTACTCGGCTGCGTCCTGCACAACAAACGCCATAACCCCTGTTCTTAAAGTAGTTGAAGACTCCCTGGGGATTGAGAAAGGTCATATAGAGACCATCCA
>JARRLI010000314.1:0-3351 GCA_037387145.1 Robiginitalea sp.
CGCAGACCTTCTTCTTCCAGTACATCGAGAACGGCAAGGCCTGCTGCACAGGAGACAGGGTTGCCACCGAACGAACTAAAGAATTCGGGGCCCGAATCGAATGTTGAAGCTATAGCTTCCGTAGTTACAACGGCTCCTATCGGATGACCATTTCCCATTGGTTTTCCCAGGATGACCATATCAGGGATCACCCCGTATTTCTCATACCCCCAGTTCCAGTTCCCTAACCTACCAAACCCCACCTGTACTTCATCGCTTATACAAACACCCCCCTGCGCCCGAACAGCTTTATAAACACTGGGAAGAAAGCCGACAGGCAAGGGGACCTGTCCACCACAACCTATAATCGGTTCCGCTATAAATGCCGCTACCTTTTCCCTGTTCTTGTGGAGTATTTCTTGGGCAAATTTGCTGAAATGCGCCCCGGCCGTACCGTCGTCTATCAAGCCGCTGCCAAACACCTTTGGCATGGGACATATCAACGTATTGGAATACCTGTCCCCGGAAAGGTGCTTGTAATGGCTGACTTCGATTCCAGCCATTGTATTCCCATGATAGCCCTGCTCAAGAGCCAGGACCTTTGTAAGGCCTGTATACGACCTGCTCAGGCGAAGGGCCAGGTCAGTGGCTGCACTGCCTGAATTAACCAGGAATACCCTGCATAATTTCGGTGGGAAATAGGTCAGGAGCCGTTCACTGTAGTCCAAAAGCTCTTCATACAGGTAGCGGGTATTGGTGTTTAACCTTTTCAACACCCGGGATGTATCTGCAACAACTTTAGGATGGCAATGCCCTACAAGCATGATATTGTTGTAGGCGTCAAGGAATTGGGTGCCCTGATCATCGAACATATATTGGAAGGCCGCCCGATGCATGGCAATGGGCCTGTCATAGCTCAGGGAAAGCGAAGGAGGGAAAAGTTTTTTTCGTCTTGTCAGCAATGATTGATTTGTCGACGTCGTGTTGATTTCCATTCCTGCAGCCTTCAAAAACGAATTGAAGGCTCCCTCAGGAGAGATCCCTACCCATTTACGCATCAATTTCCGGAGGGGTTCCTCACTGATTCGGATGTAGGCCGAATCCGGTTGGGCTTTGGATGTAAGGGCGCTATTGCAGAGACTCGTACAAATCCGGGCTCCGATAAGATGATAGAGCAGCCGGAGTTCCAATGGCGTTAGGGGGATATGCTCAAGGTAGGCACGGAGCACGGTACAGGCTGTTTTCAGGGGGTCATTTGAAGACGGAAGCACGTAGGTTAGTGCCACAGCCAATTCGTTGATACGCCAGGAATAACACATATCCCCGAAGTCAATAATCCCTGACACCCTGCCTTTTTGAGTCAGAATATTCCAGTCATTGGCATCATTATGAATAAGGGATTTGGGCAGATTGTACTGTTCCGGGACCACTTCATTATCGAACAATTGAATGAAATATGCAATAAGGGATCGATCCCGGGCCGGTTCTACTTCGCAAACTGCCTTTCGGTGTAAGCCCAAATGTTGCAGGTCCCAGACCGAGATATCCCCGGCGAGCAATCCGGGTTGTAGTTCTTGAGATTGCCTGTCGATTCTGCCCATAAGGTCACCAAGGGATTCCAGAGTGGATTCGGTTATCTCAATATTGGCCAGGAATTCACCTTCCAGGTAGCTCAACAGCCGTATGTATTGCCCGTGATGTTCAATATAATTTCGTCCGTCACTGGCTGGAATACAGACGGGAAAATCATAAGGTGCGGTTTCATTGAGGCCATGGGCAAGTTCCCTTTCCAAATGGAATCGATCAGGGAGCTCCGCGGCAATCCGTTGAAGCTTTAGGACATAGGTGTCGTTTTCACAGTGGACCCGGTATGTTTTATCTGCATAGCCTTCGAGCAATTCAATTTCGGAAGGGATCAGATTATAATGCTGCAGCAGCAATTCCCTGAGTTTTTCCATAACAGCCCTTTTGATGATTTAAATTTAAGGTATTATAGGGATTCATCTATCCTACCGGAGAAATGTTCGGTTTCAGCCTCCTGATCCGGTGAATAATCTCAAGTAATAATATAAGAGCAAGGCTATGGAAGCAATTCCGGAAAATCTAAAGGCCTTGCATCGTGAAGAATGGCGTAGGCAGCTTCAAAAACATCCTCACAATTGGGTTTTGAAAAATAATCCCCATCGCTGGCGTACGCAGGTCGATGATCTTTTGCGGTAAGGGTCTGCGGGCGCGAATCAAGGAACTTATACCCCCCTTGCTCGTCCAGTACTTTCTGCAATAGATATATGAAAGTATAGTGATATCGGTGCCTTCTTTTACGATTTCTACCCGCCCTATGGGCGTACATATGTCATCCAGGTTTTCGGGCATTGTTTCTTTTAGGCGGTAACCGTTCAGGCTTTCAACGATCATAGCGGGTTCATCACTTTTTAGCAGGGTATTGTAAAAACCTGCAGCTTTGGTCATATTCCGTGGGACCAAAATATAAATCCCTCTCAGCAAATGGATAAGGCCTCCCATCTGGGACCCTGAATGCCAGATCCCTTCCAGACGGTGTCCGCGTGTTCGAATTATCAAAGGCGCTTTTTGCTTTCCAACTGTACGGTAAAGGAGAGTGGAAAGATCATCACTGAGGGTCTGAAGACCGTACAGTACATAATCCAGGTACTGAATTTCAGCAATCGGCCGCAATCCCCTCAGTGCCATTCCGATCCCCTGGCCGATGATGGTTGTTTCCCGAATTCCCGTATCGGCTATTCGCAACTTGCCATATTTCTTTTGCAGCCCCTCCAGGCCCTGATTTACGTCTCCTATAGCCCCGCTATCTTCTCCGAAAATAAGTGTCTGTGGGTATTTGGAAAACAACAGGTCAAAATTATCCCGCAGGATAATTCGTCCGTCCACCTCTTCAGATTGCGGGCCGTAGACAGGTGCTATCTCCTCCACATTGGTTGCCTTCCCAGGCAATTCCGAATACAGGTGTGAACTGTACTTGGGTTGGATATCTTCCTGGAACTTCTGGATCCATTGCAGAAGAGCATTCCGGGAGGGGATTCTTCTCTCCAATGACGTACCTCAGGGCCCTGCGGGCACTACGGAGCAGATGGCGCTTCAGTGGTTCTTCCACTGCAATAAGATCGTTGACCAGCCTGTCGATAAAAACTTTGTTCGGGCTGGGTTCAGCCATAGTTTTGAGCAACCCGATAAGTGCCTGTTGTTGTTCCTTATGCGGGCTCAGGAATTCTGCCCAAGCTTCTCTTTTAGCCGTTCGGACATCCTTCCGAATTTGTTTTTCCAGACCTTGCAGGTCTTCCTCGGAGGCAATGTTGTTTTCAAGGATCCATTGCCGGAACCGCTGATTGCAATCAT
>JARRLI010000315.1:0-2671 GCA_037387145.1 Robiginitalea sp.
CGGTCGCGACCGCTCGCGTCGCGGATCT
Source organism: Robiginitalea sp. (assembly GCA_037387145.1). Lineage (GTDB taxonomy): Bacteria > Bacteroidota > Bacteroidia > Flavobacteriales > Flavobacteriaceae > Robiginitalea. Next base: position 29 of record JARRLI010000315.1, read on the forward strand.
CGATCTCGCCGTTGCGGTTCATGGCGATCTGGCGGCCCGCCCGATCCTCGACGGTGCGCAGGTTCTTGTCCTCTTTGTAGTGGATGCTTTTGCCGGATGGGACCCTAAATACCGACTAAAAGTCCGTATTATTTGTACCCGGGCCTATCATGCCCTCTTTATGCAGAATATGCTGATTATGCCCACTGCTGAAGAACTGGCAGACTTTGGCACCCCGGATTACGTCGTAATGAATGGTGGCGGATTCCCTGCCAATTCCTATACGTCCCAGATGACTTCCAAAACTTCTGTAGACGTAAGTCTGGAGCGGAAGGAAATCGTGATTCTTGGCACCCAGTATGCCGGGGAAATGAAAAAGGGAATCTTTGGTGTGATGAATTATCTCATGCCCCTGGAAGGTGTGCTTCCCATGCACTGTTCTGCCCATGTAGGGTCAGATGGGGATGTTACTTACCTCTTTGGCCTCTCCGGTACCGGAAAGACTACCTTGAGCGCGGATCCCAAGAGAAAACTCATTGGAGATGATGAACACTGCTGGACTGATGACGGCACGTTCAATATCGAAGGGGGATGCTATGCCAAGGCCATCAACCTTTCTGCCGAAAACGAACCCGATATCTTCAATGCGATCCGGTTCTCAACAGTTCTGGAGAATGTGGTTTACGATAAGGAGACCCGGGAGGTAGATTATACTGACACTTCCATTACCCAGAACACCAGGGCTTCCTACCCCATCAACCACATCGAAAATGTGCAGATCCCTTGTGTGGCAGGGCATCCCAAACACATTATTTTCCTCACCTGCGATGCTTTTGGCGTATTGCCTCCTGTCAGCAAACTGACCCCTGAACAGGCCAGCTACCATTTCATTTCGGGATACACCGCCAAAGTGGCCGGTACGGAAATGGGGGTTACCGAGCCTCAGGCGACGTTCAGTGCATGCTTCGGGGCGGCATTTATGATGTGGCACCCTAACAAATACGCTGAGCTATTGGCTGAAAAAATGAAAAAACACGAGGTAACAGCCTGGCTGGTCAACACTGGCTGGACAGGAGGAGGACACGGAGTCGGATCCCGAATCAAACTGAAGTATACCCGGGCCATGATCGATGCGATCCATAACGGAGACTTCGATAGTGTTCCTTTTACCGAGGATGAACAATTCGGTTTCATGATCCCGAACAGTTGTCCCGGGGTGCCTGAAGCCCTGCTGGTCCCTAAAAATACGTGGGATGATAAAAAGGCCTTCGATGCGACTAAATCCAAATTGATTGCCCTTTTCCAGGAAAACTTCAAGCAATTTGAAGCAGGGGTTAATACCGAAATCATTGCAGCAGGCCCTGAATCCTGATCTGCTGTACGCACAAAAAAACCCGATAGTGCCTGCACTATCGGGTTTCTTGTTTTCATACGGTATTTTAATCCGGAACCTTGTGCAGTTCCGCACTATCGTATAACCCCAGGATTTGTATGCCTGGCTGTCCGTATACAAAAAGGCGTGCGCTTCCACGCCCTTCAAAGGCCAGGTTGGAAACCGCCTTTACCCGCGCATTGGCAGATGCATTCAAAAAGGCACGTACCTCTTCGGCCTCCATCCCGCTAGCCTTCAATTTTGCATTGTCCGTCAGGGAAACGCTAAGTGATTCAGCTACGCCCTCAAGGTCCAGGGAAGCTTGTCCGGTCATCGAGATATCTATTCCCCCCTTGCTCGAATAAATAAAAGCATCCGAGGATCCCTCAAGTGTGGCGTGGAGTGAATCCGTTTCGACCCTAAGTTCGGAGGAGGCTTTTCCCTCCATAGTCAATTCCATCAGGGATGCACGAATATTCAGATGGGCTTTCCCATCCTCAACGATGGAAAGGCGCAACTGATCTGTATTGAGTGTTTCCTCCCCGATAAGCCGTCCGGTCTCTACGTGGATATTTTCGAGTTGTCGGTATTCCAGGATGAGCTCCAGTTTTTTACTGGAGGTAATGGTGTAAAATGATGATATCGACAGGGTAGAACCCTCCACTTCAAACCGAAGGATATCTATCAGGTTATCATCCGCCTCGATTCGAACACGTTCCGTACCTCCAGGTTTTAATACAACCTCCAGGTCTTCCGAGAGAATCAGTTTTGTAAAGGGTGAGAGTTCTTTATCTACCGTGATAACACTCCTGTTTCCTTTGATTTTCGGTTTGCGCTGTCCAAATCCAGGACAGGCGATCAGTAATGCAAAAAACAGGGTTCCGGGCACAAAATCCTGACCCGGCAGTATATACTCTCCGTTATCAAAGGTTTTGCTGTAGTCGTAGCACCAGCGGTGACCTCAGGAATAGCGCCTTCCCAATTACCGTGGAAATGTTCCTGTGGAGCGGTCCATTCCAGGGTAGTGGCATTCCATGGATTCTGTGGTCCACGCTCTCCGTAGAACATGCTTCGGATAAAGTTGTAAAGGAATATCAATTGTGCCAATGCCGTAACAATGGCAAATACGGTCATCAGCACCTGAATATCTACCAACTCGTCGAACATCGGGAATGCCGTATTCTCATAATAACGTCTTGGAACTCCTGCCATCCCTACAAAGTGCATAGGGAAAAACACCCCATAGGATCCCACTGCTGTAATCCAGAAGTGTATATACCCCAGGTTCTTGC
>JARRLI010000316.1:0-4053 GCA_037387145.1 Robiginitalea sp.
CTGCCAAAAAAGGGCTTCCCGTGAAATCAATTTATTCGGTTTCCCCCATGAACATGCACCGGGAATCTGAAAAGCCCGACTGCCGGGTAACCTTGCTCTATGGAGAGTATATGGAAAACAGGCCCAGTCAGGACTGGGCGTTCATTCTGGACGCCAACATGGAGATTGTCCCCCGTTTTGGACAGGAGATGTACTCAGATGAGAAGATCATTCAAAAGGTGTGCAAGGACCTGCTCGAGGAGGCGCTGCGCAAACAGTATCAGAACCTCTAGGAAACCGCTTTGAGTTTGTTCATGGTCTCAAAGGTGAGTTTTTGCTCCGCATAGGGCCTGGTCACCTTGAATTCTGAGATATCCGTACTTGGCAGCTCGAACATGGCATCCGTAAATACCGCTTCGCAAAGCGATCGAAGCCCGCGGGCCCCAAGCTTGTACTCCACCGCCTTATCCACGATATAATCCAGTGCATGGTCCGTTATCTGAAAGGTGATTTCGTCCATGGCAAACAATTTCTCGTATTGCTTGATAATGGCATTTTTGGGTTCGGTAAGAATGGCCCTGAGGGTCTTTCTGTCAAGGGGTTCCATATGCGTAAGGACCGGCAGCCTTCCGATGATTTCCGGTATTAATCCATATTCCTTGAGGTCCTTGGGAATAATATATTTCAACACATTTTCTTTATCCAGGCTGGACTCCTGTTTGGAAGCGCTGTAGCCGATGGCCTGCATGTTCAGCCTTTTGGTGATGATGCGTTCAATCCCGTCAAAGGCCCCTCCGGCGATAAACAGGATATTCTCCGTATTGACCTCTATGAATTTCTGGTCTGGGTGCTTGCGTCCTCCTTTCGGGGGTACATTTACCACAGTTCCTTCAAGTAGTTTCAATAATCCCTGCTGCACCCCTTCTCCAGATACATCCCGTGTAATGGAAGGGTTATCGCTCTTCCTGGCAATTTTATCGATCTCATCTATGAAGACGATACCCCGTTCAGCCTTTTCCAGGTTGTAGTCTGCTGCCTGTAACAGGCGGGTAAGGATACTCTCTACATCCTCCCCAACATAGCCGGCTTCTGTCAGGACGGTAGCATCCACAATAGCCAGCGGGACGTTGAGCATTCGTGCAATAGTTTTGGCCATCAGGGTTTTTCCCGTACCAGTTTGCCCCACCATTACGATATTGCTCTTCTGGATTTCGATGTCGTCTTCCTTGGAAATGGGTTGCAACAGGCGCTTATAGTGATTGTAAACTGCCACGGAAAGGACTTTTTTAGTGCGTTCCTGACCAATGATATAGGTGTCCAGAAATGCTTTGATCTCCATGGGCTTTTTAAGGACAAGCTCAGAGAACAGATCGTCATTCTTGGCCTGTCTGGACTCCTCGGCTACGATCCCATGGGCCTGTTCGATACAACGATCACAGATATGCGCATCCAGGCCGGCGATCAGCAGATTAGTCTCCGGTTTCTTCCTTCCGCAAAATGAACACTCTAAATTATCCTTTGCCATACTCCTTGCGCGTATAATTTAATAACGTCAATACTCGCTAAAATTGTCCTCTCCAGCCATTAAATGGCGGTTGCCTAGTCCGAATCCCGCTCCAGGATTTCATCTATCATCCCATACTTCATGGCCTCTCTGGCCTTCATCCAGAAATCCCTGTCGCTGTCCTCATGGATCTTGTCGAATTTCTGACCGGTATGGGAGGCGATAATCTCATAGAGCTCATCCCTGAGTTTTAGTACCTCCTTGGCAGCTATCTCAATGTCACTGGCCTGCCCCTGTGCACCAGACATGGGTTGGTGGATCATCACCCTGCAGTGATTCAGCCCACTGCGCTTCCCTTTTTCCCCGGCACACAACAATACGGCTGCCATGGAGGCGGCAATACCAGTACATATAGTTGCTACATCGGGCTTTATGAATTGCATGGTGTCATAGATCCCCAGGCCTGCATAGACACTCCCTCCGGGAGAATTGATGTAAATCTGTATATCCTTGGAGGAATCCGCACTGGCCAGGAACAGTAGCTGTGCCTGAACGATATTGGCCACCTGGTCACTTATGGGGGTCCCCAGGAAAATAATGCGATCCATCATCAACCGTGAGAATACATCCATTGCGATGGCATTGAGCTGTCGTTCCTCAATAATATTGGGAGTCATACCCACAGGATACATGCTTTGCAGCAGCGGGTCGAGATGAAGGCTGCTTATTCCCTGATCCTTGATGGCAAATTTTTTGAATTCCTTGGCGTAATTTGACAATACCAAATACAGGATGCTTCCTTAAGCCGGTTGGCCCATGTTACCCGTATACCTCCTTGACGAACGCCTCGTAGGTAACTTCCTTGGTCTTGAGATTGGCCTTTTCCTTATAAAGATCCAGTAGCTTCTGGCTCATCAGTTGTTCAGACAATCGTTTGACCTCATCCTGGTTACTCATCACGCGGGCTGCAATCGCTTCCAGGTCCTCATCTTTAGGATTGGACTGGCCGTACTGTGCCATTTGAGATTTGATAAAGCCCTTCGCAAACTCCTTAAGTTCGTCAAACTGGAGATCGAGCCCGTGTTCTTTGATTAATTTTCCCTCGATAAGCTGATAGCGAAGCCCTTTCTCGGTCCGTTCGAACTCATCATTGGCCTCTTCTTCCGAAAGGAGTTTTTCCCCTGTAGTCTGCATCCATTTTTTAAGGAATTCTGTGGGCAGGTCAAATTTGGTGTTTTCAATGAGGTTCTCGGTTATATCATTGAGAAGTTTCTGGTCCGATTGCTGCTGGAACTGTGACTCTGAATCGATCTTGATCTTGTCACGCATCTCTTCTTCCGATTGCACCTGGCCGGGTCCGAAAAGGCGGTCAAAGAGTTCCTTATTGAGTTCAGCCGGCTGGCGTTCGTTTATTTCCTCGATGGTAAAATTAACGTCAATATTGAGGCCTTCGGCTTTCTCCCTTGGTAACCCCAGGCTGCTGGGCAGCAAATAATCCTCCTTGAACAACCCTTTGGTTTTAAGGGTTACTGAATCCCCCGCCTTGCTGCCGATAAGGGCATTCAGCGCTTTCTTGCTTTTTATTTTGGAGAGTTCCAGGGTCGTTTTCTGGTTGATTTCGGATTCCTCATTGAGGAACGTACCGGTTACCTCATCTTCCTTGCCCACTTCGTTTTTAGTAACCAGTTTTCCGTATTGTTTTTGGATACGGTTCATCTGGTCGTCGATCATCTTTTTGTCTGCGACGATCTTATAATGGGGGATGGCTTTTTTTCCTTTAAGCACTACCTCAAAATCAGGAGCGAGGCCCAGTTCAAACTCAAAGGCAAGTTGGTCAGCCTCCCAGTTGAAGTTATCCTGCTGTTTTGGCAACGGGTTGCCCAGAACATCCAGTTTTTCCTCTACGAGGTAGTTGTTAAGGTTGTTCTGAATCAATTTGTTGACCTCGTCCACCAACACGGCCCGTCCGTACTGTTTTTTGATCAGCCCCATGGGGACCTGTCCTTTGCGGAATCCGGGAATATTGGCATTTTTACGGTAGTCCTTCAGGATTTGATCTACTTTATCCTTGTAGTCCTCCTGAGTTATCTCCACTTTGAGGACGGCATTCAGATCATCGATCTGCTCTTTTGTAATATTCATGAATCAGCTTTTAATCAGGGGTGCAAAAGTAGCGCATTTACCCTATTCGGGCAAGTTTTTAATCCCCTGTATGCCAATCTTTAACTTCCTGTTAAGCTTCTTCTTTGAGCACGGCAAATAATATGGACTGAAGTACCGATAGCAAGAGGGAGAACAGTAGTGCCCACCAGAAGCCGTCCACATCAAAACCGGATACCAGCGAACCCGCCAAAAGGATGATCCCGGCATTGATCACCAACAGGAAAAGCCCAAGGGTGAGGATGGTTACGGGAAGGGTCAGAATAACCAGCAAAGGTTTCACCAGCATGTTTAATAAGCTCAGGACCAGCGCCACAATAATGGCAATGCCATAGGTGGCTACATGTATGCCTGGCAGGATGTTTGCGAGCAGGACTACAGCAAGTGCACTTAGCAAAAGGCGTAGGATG
>JARRLI010000317.1:0-3479 GCA_037387145.1 Robiginitalea sp.
CTAATGCGCCGTGATATTCTATTTTCCGTATCCATTGGCGGATTGGTTTCCATGGCTATTGTGATAACCGCGGCGGGAAGTGGAGTAGAGTCAGTACAGGGGATTCTCGATCTGGCCAGGGGCCTGGAGCCAGTGTACGGGCGCATGGCCCGATACGGACTGGGAGTGGGGCTCTTTGCTGCCGGAATCACCTCGGCTATCACGGCACCCCTCGCAGCAGCTTTCGTGGCGCGACAGTGCTTTGGCTGGCCATCGGATAGAAAAAACTGGAAGTTTCGCCTCATCTGGATGATCGTACTTCTGGTTGGGGTGGGATCCTTAAGCCTTGATGTCCGGCCCCTGGAAGTTATTTTCTTTGCTCAGGTAGCCAATGGGATCTTGCTGCCGGTAATTGCATTTTTCCTCTGGTGGGCCATAAATCAATCTTCCCTAATGGGAACCTATATGAATTCCCGAATACAGAACCTGGTTTCTGCACTGGTCTTGATACTGGTAACCTTTCTCGGTATTTGGAGTATCTTTAGAATCCTAACTGGCTGATCCGCAAGATGCACTGGATTGATCTCAATTGTGATGTTGGAGAGGGCGTAGGGAATGAGTCCCTGCTTTTTCCTTTTATATCATCTTGCAGCGTGGCCTGCGGAGGCCATGCCGGAGATAAGGCGTCCATGACTGAAACCGTGGAACAGGCTCTTAAGCACATGGTTAAGATTGGCGCCCATCCTTCTTACCCGGATCGGGATGGGTTCGGGAGGGTATCCCTTCATATGGAGATGGACAAACTCATGGTAAGTATTTCAGGACAAATCCGGTCCCTGTTGCAGGTTTTAGGTGATTCTCAGGCAGCGCTGCATCACATCAAGGCACATGGGGCCCTGTACAACGATCTGGCAAAAGGGGGCAAATTGGCGTTAGCATACCTTGCGGCTGTGGAGCCCTTCAGGGAAATGGCCTGCCTTTACGCCCCTTGTGGTTCGGAATTTTTTGATATGGCTGTTTCCCGGGGTTTCAGGGTATGGGGGGAAGCATTTGTCGACAGGGCCTATGAACCCGACGGCAGTCTTGTTTCCCGAAAAAAACCAGGTGCCCTGTTGACCTCCCCTGCGGCAGTGTATCAACAGGTGCGCGAAATGGTGCTTCACTGCCGTGTGCGCTCAGTTGAAGGGAGTTTTTGGTCTTTGACTCCCCGTACGTATTGCCTTCTTGGTGACACCCCCAAGGCAGCCGAAATTTNNGGAGGAGATCCTGCGATTTAAGGAATACTTACAGAATAGCCATCTAAAAGGATCAGGGTGGGAATTTGTGCCTATTTATCATTCGCTGACCCTTATTGACCACAACGGAGATCATGAAATGGCTGAAGTAGCATACAACCTTCCCGAATGGTTTGCACGCTGTCCAAAAAAACAAAAGAAACCTGCCTATGTGTGGGATCTTCCCGTTTGCTATGACGGTGCCCATGGTATTGACCTGCTGGAAACTGCCCGGTTGCTTGACCTGGATCCTGAGACACTCATAAGGCAGCATACCGCCCAGGCTTACAGGGTTTATGGGGTCGGCTTTCTGCCGGGATTTCTTTACCTGGGAGGGGTTCCCGAATCCTTGCAGTTACCCCGGAGGGACCATCCGAGGTTAAAGGTTCCAAAAGGGTCGGTAGGGTTGGCAGGTGCACAAACAGGTATATATCCACAGACTTCCCCGGGAGGATGGCATATTATTGGAAATTGTCCGGTTCCGCTTTTCAGTGCTGATAAGGACCCACCCTGTCTGGTGAAAGCCGGAGACCTGATAAGGTTCAGGTCAGTCAGTCAGGCCGAATATGACCTGTACCAACTGGAAAGCGAAATAGGTATCTATAATTACAAAAAGGATAAAACAGGTGCTTAAGATTCATAAACCAGGGTTTTTTACCAGCCTGCAGGACCGGGGAAGATTCCATTACCGGGATTTGGGAGTGCCGGTTTCGGGAGCCCTGGACCAGAGCGCCATGAGCAGGGCCAATGCCCTTCTTGAAAATGAAGCCGATAATGCAGTACTCGAAATCACGATGCAGGGTCCCGAGCTTGAATTCGAGCAACCGACCTTTATGGTCATGTGTGGAGCGCCCCTGGAGGCTGAACTGGACGGTGAACCCATACAAATGGACAAGGTCTATAGGGTAAACGAAGGCGCCGTGCTGCAATGCGGCCATGTGCTGCAGGGGTTTAGGACCTATCTTGCCGTGCGGGGTGGGTTCCTTTCCGACAAAAAGCTCGGTAGTCGCTCCCAGTACTATCCTGTAACCCGGAGGCCGGTATTGGTCAAGGCTATGGAAATCCCCTACAAGGCCTGCAATGATTTTGAGCCTAAACTGCTAAAATGGTCTGCACCGGGTCATTTTGGGGAAAAGGAGCTCCGAGTTTACCCTGCACCCGAATTTCAACAGTTATCCCAGCTGCATAAAAATCAAATTTTTGACGGCGTATTTCAGCTTGCCAAGGAGCACAATCGCATGGCCTGCCAGCTGCAACCTTCCATTGACAGACATTCCATACAAATGATTACCTCTGCAACCCTCCCGGGCACTGTGCAGTTGACCCCGGCCGGAAGATTGATTATTCTGATGCGGGACGGACAAACTACCGGGGGATATCCGCGAATCCTTCAAATGGACATGGAATCCCAGGATCTATTGAGTCAGAAAAGATTCGGTGATTCAGTTAGCTTTAAAATGGTGAAGCCTTAGCGCTGGGTGTAGACTTCTGCAAAAGGCACTCTGAAGCGGGGTCCGTAAACTCCTTTCTCCTCTCTAATACCGCATCCGATGATCATTGTAATCTCTGCGGACCAGGGAAGGCTTAGTAGCTTTTTTACCCGATGGGAATCAAAACCCTCCATGGGGCAGGTGTCGTATCCGATGGCTGCCATCGAAATCATGAAATTTTCTGCAGCAAGGGCAGTGCTCTTGTGCGCCACAATTCGCAAATCCGATTTACGGACCTCCCTGTATATGGGGCGAAATAGTCCTACAATAGTTAAAAAAACAAATTTTATCCAACCCAAAAGCCCCAGAAACTCCGTATATAAGGTAGGGATGAGCTTGCGATAATAGTTGAGGATTAACTTTTCCCTGCGCCTCCATGACTGCCCGTCTTTGGATTTGAATTCATGCTGCAGGAAGTTAGTATTGGCCTGAGCCCTCCTTTTCCAGAGATCCCTTCTTGAAATAAATACTACCATCTGGGAGGCGGTCTTGGCCGCATTTTGGCCGAAACAGCAGGCCGAAAGATTTACTAAGACATCTTCAGAGGTGATGTGCATAAATTCCCAAAGCTGCAAGTTACTGCTGGTAGGGGCCAGGCATGCATTTTCCAGGCAATCGCGCACGCGTTTGGCATCGATAGGGCTATTCTTGAAGATGCGTACGGACCTGCGATAGGCTATGGCCTCACTTACAGTCTTTTCCATAATCATCAATTTTTAAGCGGCAAGATACGTTT
>JARRLI010000318.1:0-2741 GCA_037387145.1 Robiginitalea sp.
CTACTGGAAAGGGATCAAAAGTGAGCAACTGCTCCAATTGATAGCCGGCGTTAGTGGATTATACCTGGAGGCTTCCTCTGAGTCCCATTATGCCAACCCGGGAGACCTGGTAACGATCCAGCTGGAAGCGATCAACCGGTCAAGCTGGCCTGTTTCCCTTATGGGGTTCCGACTGGATAACGGCACGCAACTGGACAGTGTCATTCCCTTACCGTTCAATAAGCGAAAAGTGCTGGAAGCCACCCTGCAGGTTCCGCAGGATCATCCCGGAACAGCACCATACTGGCTTGATAAGCCTGGCCCCATCGGGATGTATCTGGTTGAAGACCCTGAATTGATTGGAAAACCACAAACCCCGCCAGCCTTCCACCTACATACCACCCTCTCGATTGCGGGATCGGAAATTCCTTTTTCACTTCCAGTTATCCATCGGTACTCCGAGCCGGATAAGGGTGAACTCTACCGTGCATTCGATATCGTCCCTAAGGTAACGGCCTCCTTTGATGAACAGGTGAAGATGTTTACCTCTTCACATCCCCGTCAAGTGCGGCTTACGGTAAAATCCCAGACGGATCAGGCTTCTGGCACAGTCCGGTTAGAGGTACCTGAGGATTGGAGGGCAGAACCGGCTTCCTTTCCGCTAAGCCTGAACGGCAAAGGTGATGAACAAATCTTTGAATTTACGGTGCTGCCTCCTACCGGAGCTTCCCAGGGGTATGTAAATCCTGACATTCGCATCGACGGAGCTACCTACCAAAAAGAATTGGTTACCATAGCATACGAACATATCCCTACTCAAACAATACTGCTTCCGGCCCGGGTTAAAGTAGTGCGCCTCGATGTGGCAAAGGCCGGGCAGCATATTGGCTATGTTATGGGTGCGGGAGACGAAGTACCCCGCAATCTGGAAGCCATCGGCTATACAGTGCATTTGATGAAGGTTACGGACCTTACAGATAATGCCCTCAGAACCATGGATGCTGTAATGCTGGGGATCCGCGCGTACAATGTGTTAAATGAACTTCCCTTTAAAAATGACGTACTGATGGAGTATGTGCAGCAGGGAGGTACCCTGGTTGTGCAATACAATACAAGCGGCAGGGGAAACAGGGATTTCAGCAACCTTGCCCCCTACCCGCTCCGGTTGTCCAGGGACCGGGTTTCAGACGAAACCGCACCTGTTGACTTCCTGGAACCAGATCACCCTGTCCTGAATTTCCCCAACCAGATTCACCTTGAAGACTTTGAAGGATGGGTACAGGAACGTGGGCTCTACTTCCCGGATCAATGGGACCCGGCATATAAACCAATTCTTGCCATGAACGATCCTGGAGAAGATTCGAAGCAAGGGGCTCTGTTGGTAGCACCCTATGGAGAAGGTTATTATATTTATACCGGGCTGAGCTTCTTCAGGGAACTGCCCGCGGGAGTGCCCGGAGCCTTCAAACTCTTGTCTAATATTCTTTCCATTGGAAAGGACCACAATACCAAAACAAATGGAGTTAAGGGATAATATGAAAGAAAAGATGGTTTGGAAACGCGAATATACCCTCGTGCTAATCCTGAACACCATTTATATCCTCCTCTTTTTCCTTTTAATGATCCTCAACGCATAGTATGTCAACAATTGACTGGACAATTCTTTCTGCCACCCTTCTTTTCATAGTCGTCTTTGGCGTCTGGAAAACGAGAGGCAGCAAGGATGTAGATGACTATGTCCTTGGTGGGAACAAGGCTAAGTGGTGGACGGTAGGGCTTTCTGTCATGGCTACCCAGGCCAGTGCCATAACCTTCCTTTCAACGCCGGGGCAGGCCTTCCACGACGGAATGGGATTTGTTCAGTTTTACTTTGGACTCCCCCTTGCCATGATCATTATTTGCATGGTCTTTATCCCTATTTATCACAACCTTAAAGTATATACGGCCTATGAATTCCTCGAAAGAAGATTCGACCTTAAGACCCGTTCTCTGGCCGCGATTCTATTTCTTATACAGCGGGGACTAGCTGCGGGAATTACCATTTTTGCTCCCTCCATCATACTCTCAGCTGTTCTGGGCTGGGATCTGCGGACACTGAACATCATCATCGGAATCCTGGTTATCATCTATACAGTTTCAGGAGGCACCAAGGCTGTGAATGTCACCCAGAAACAGCAGATGTTCGTAATAATGTTGGGAATGCTCATGGCATTCTTCTTTATCCTCGGCTACCTGCCAGAAGATATCAGTTTCAGCAAAGCTCAATATCCTGAATTTCGATTTTAATGCAGATAGCCGATATACTTTCTGGAGCGGCATCACCGGCGGGATGTTTTTAGCCCTGGCCTATTTTGGGACAGATCAAAGCCAGGTGCAGCGTTACCTGTCGGGAAAATCTATCCGGGAAAGCCAGTTGGGGCTCATTTTTAATGCCGTTCTAAAAATACCCATGCAGTTTTTCATCCTACTGGTGGGTGTAATGGTTTTTGTGTTCTATCAATTCAACCCCTCCCCCCTTAATTTCAACCCTGCGGCCACCAAAGCTGTTATGGAGTCTGAATATTCCGAACAATATCAACAACTCGAATCGGCACATATTGAACTGGAAAAGGATAAAAAGTCAGCTCAAAATACCTTCTCCGGGGTCATTAACATGGAACCCTCTGCAACCACAAAGGATGCCAGGGAACAGATCCTCACCATCAACCAAAAGGAGCGCAATAATCGGGAAGCTGCGAAGGACCTAATTCAGCAGGCCGACG
>JARRLI010000319.1:0-4174 GCA_037387145.1 Robiginitalea sp.
TTCATGGCGCTTGGCATCCCAGTATTCCAAGAACTGCAATACTTCCTGCATGGTACCGCAGATGCGTGCTGTGGCAGGCACTTTAAATCCCAGTTCCCGCGAAGTCTCGAGCACCCCATACTGTGTCTGAATCCCAAGGAGTGTCCCCGCCATACCATATACCAGACAGTCCAGTGGGCGCTGGGCCACGATACTGCTATCCTGAAGTTTCAGGCTGCCGGAAGCCGTGTTGCGGGGATTCATATATGGGTCATCCCCGCTTTCAACCCTGTCGCGGTTCATTTGTTCAAATCCTGCAAGCGGCAGAATGATCTCTCCCCGTACTTCAAACGTGCCGGGGAAGTCCTTTTTGAGCTTTAATGGAACAGACCGAATGGTTTTTACATTGGTCGTGACATCATCTCCTTCAACACCATTGCCCCGGGTAACCGCGCGGATAAGCGTATTGTTTTCATAGGTCAGGCTAATGGATGCCCCGTCATACTTGAGCTCACATGTAAAGCCAAGCTGTACCTGCCCCAGGATACGCTGAATGCGTTTTTCCCATTCCAGCAGTTCTTCCCTAGTATAGGAATTATCCAGGGAGTACATAGGGGTGTTGTGGCGAACCGTTTCGAAATTTTTAGTGATCCCACCCCCTACACGCTGGGTGGGTGATGTGGGATCAAATAATTCCGGATGTGCCTTTTCCAATTCCTGCAGGTGCCTGAGCTTCATATCGAACTGGTAATCCGTGATCACCGGCTGGTCCAGAACATAATACCTGTAGTTATGGTCCTGCAGCTCTTCCCGCAACTTTCTGATCTCTTCGGCCACCTGTGTTTGTTGCATATAAGAAATGTTTAGGGGTTGCCACTATCCGGGGGCGATCCTGTCCACCTCCCCCTGACAAAGCGGTCCTTTCCAAAAATATCCTTTTTTAGCACAATATCCGTATAACCAAACTCCCTGAAAAGATTTCGGACTTGTGGTCCAAAATCCTTATGTATCTCGACATATACAAGGCCACCTGTTTTCAGGTTCTCGCTGCCAAACCGGCAAATGCAACGAAATACCAATAGTGGGTCAGAATCTGGAACGAATAAAGCGAGACCAGGTTCTGAATCCCTGACATGCAGGTCCATTTGGTGCCACTCCTTCTCTGGAACATAGGGAGGGTTGGATATCAAAAGATCAAAAACCGGCCAATTCTTCCCAGGGTTACAGATATCGCCCTGATGTAATATAAGCTCCAGATTTTGTTCCTGTGCATTTTTGCGGGCTATTTCAAGTGCTGGTTGTGAGAGGTCCATGGCGTGTACTTCAGCAGCTGGGAAGTGCTTTTTAAAAGCCAGGGCAATGCATCCAGAACCGGTACCTATATCGATGGTCCGCAATTTGTTATGCACGGGATTAGTTTCTTTCAGAATCCATTGAAGCATTTCTTCGGTCTCAGGTCTGGGTATGAGTACTGCAGGAGATACCCTAAGGTCCATTCCCATAAAGGGGACGCTGCCAATAACATACTGAACCGGCTTGTTTGCCCGGAGCTCCTGCAGTGAATCACAGAGCAGTTTGGCGTCAGCCGGCTCTAGTTCCTTGTTGGGTTCCAGCGCTATCAGGGTCCGCGGGAAATTAAAGAAATGATCCATCAACATCTGGAATATCGAATCTATCTCAGATGCCGGATACAATTCCTTAAGCTCATCCCGGTATTGTTCCCGGAGTTCTTTCAATAATATTGGCTTCATAGGCCCTTAAGTCGTTTTGACATCCATCGCTGCCCTGTCTGAATACCATATACTTCCATGCATTCGGCCCAGGGATGGCCTCGCCAAAGTCATGCCTTTACCAGGGAACTTATCCCCCTAAAAACCACACCTTTCTCCTTGGCAAGCCAAAGATTTTATTCTGGAAATACACTGCGGATCCTGACCGGATCGGAATTCATTTACTAAGTACTATTTTTACCGGGTGAATATACATGAAAAATACCTTTCCCGCTGTCTTGAGATTGGTGCGAACGGGCTGGGATATACCGCCCCTAACCCTACCGTGGGGGCGGTGGGGTACGGGCAATTCGTTCGGTACAGGATCCAGCCCTGTTGAAAAAAGCTACCCTTTATGTGACCCTAGAACCCTGTTGCCACCATGGCAAGACCCCACCCTGTACGGATCTGATTCTGGAAATGGGCATCCCGCGCGTGGTCATTGGGACCCCTGATCCGCACGAAAAAGTCGGTGGCCAGGGCATCTCCCGTCTTCGCGAGGCAGGATGCGAAGTCCTGGTAGGCATTCTGCAAGACCGATGCCGGGAACACCACCGCCGATTTATCACATTTCATGAAAAAAGACGGCCCTATATCATCCGGAAATGGGCACAAAGTGCAGACGGTTTTATGGCCCCCCCAAGGAATTTACGTGCCAAGACACCCAGGCCTTTCTGGATCTCGGGCAAAGCAGCGCGTCAGCTGGTACATCAATGGAGGAGCGAGGAACAGGGAATTCTGGTTGGCACACGCACCGCCCTGGAAGACAATCCAAGGCTCAACACACGGCTCTGGTCAGGGTCCAGCCCATTGCGTATCCTTATCGACCGCGAACTCAAAGTCCCTAGAAACTATCACATATACAATACGGAGGCAAATACCCTTATATTTTGCAATGTGGCATACCAGCCGGAAACCACCGCAAATCTCAGGTTCCATGGCCTGACAGGTCAAAAACCACTGCTCTTGGAAGTATTGGAGGGTCTTTGGAAAGAACAGGTTCAAAGCGTCCTGGTGGAAGGAGGTGCCAGGACGCTGAACGGTTTTCTGGAAAAAGGAATCTGGGACGAGGCGCGGATCCTGGAAGGACCGAATACCATGGGAAATGGCTTGGAAGCACCCCAAGTGGAGGGAACTCTTGTGGATCATTGGAAATTGGAAAAAGATCAAATCAGCATAGTGAGAAATGATACGTAATCTGATTTTTGATTTCGGGGGTGTCCTGATAAATCTTGATTTAGAGGCTGTTCCAAAGGGCCTTCTGGAATTTGGCATGGAGATGCCCGGGCAGGGCCTGCTGCAGGTGAGCCAGCACTACGAGAAAGGTCTTGTAAACACCCGGGAATTCTTAGAAGGAGTAAGCGAAGTGGTGCAGGGAAGCCAGATTTCAGACGTAGAGCGAATTTGGAATCAAACCATAGCGGATTTTCCCCTCCAGCGCCTTGAATTTCTGGAAAGGCTGAAGGAGTCCGGCAGGTTCCGGATGTTTTTGCTGAGCAATACCAATGAGCTGCATATGGAGGAAGTACAGAAAACTATGGGGTCCACAACCTATGATCGCTTCTGTTCCTGCTTCGATGGATTCTATCTCTCCCATGAGCTTGGTATGCGAAAGCCCGATCGGGAAATATTCCAATTCGTATTGAATAAAAATACGCTCCTACCCGAACAAACCCTGTTCATAGATGATACCGAGGAACATATTATAAGCGCTTCGACCCTCGGTATTAAGACCTGGCACCTGAAGGTGGGAGAAGAAGATATTCTTCAACTTCCAGATAAGCTGCACTGAAATGTGGGACCTACTGTGCAGTATATTTTTCTCAAGCCTCATCTTTGTGGTTTTCAGGCTGTTTGACACCTATAAAGTGGATACCTTCCGCGCTATTGTTGTTAACTACATTACTGCTTTTACCACAGGGTTGCTTTTATATACCGGGGATTTAAGCCCCTCCCAAGTATTCTCCCTATCCTGGGCAGGAGGTGCTCTGCTGCTCGGCGTATTGTTTATTGTTATTTTTAATGTCATGGCCCTGACTTCGCAGCGCCATGGAGTCGGCGTTGCATCTGTCGCTACTAAGATGTCGCTGGTTATCCCCGTTATAGCCGGGCTCATTTTATACGATGAATATCTGAGTCCTCTACAGGTTGCGGGAATAATACTGGCCCTGGCTGCAGTGTATTTTACCTCCCTGAAGGAAACGAACAGGGCCGACGGGAAGGACCTCCGCTTACTCTTCCTACCCCTGATTGTTTTTCTGGGTTCGGGCATTATAGACACCGCTATCAAATACTTGCAGGAAACCCGGGTTGCTCCTTCTGAATACCCCCTTTTTTCAGCTCCTATCTTTGGTTTTGCTTCCCTGACAGGGCTTGGCATACTTCTTATTAAACATCCCTCTGACCTGAAAAGGTTCAATGGGAGG
>JARRLI010000319.1:4198-4778 GCA_037387145.1 Robiginitalea sp.
CCTCTGACCTGAAAAGGTTCAATGGGAGGAACCTGTTGGGAGGCCTGGTACTGGGCATACCCAATTATTTTTCGGTATATTTTCTTTTAAGAGCCCTGCAATTTGAAGGACTCAACAGTGCATCTGTCTTTGCTCTCAACAATGTCTCCATCGTAATGCTAACAACGCTGCTTGGGATATTTTTCTTCCGGGAACAGGTAAGGCCAAAAAATTGGATTGGAGTGGGTCTTGCCGTTGTAAGTATACTATTAATCAGCATTTTCTGATGTCTGACCAATTGCGTTCATTCAAGACCATTCGAGAGCCGGCCGGCCCCGTATTGCTGAAAGAGAAAAATAGTAAATTCCTGGGCTGGGCCTTTCCGCTTTCCTCACGGGAAGAGGCTGCCACCCGTATTGCCGAACTCTGGAAGAAATATCCGGATGCAACCCATATATGTTATGCATACCGCCTGGGAATAGATCGGCCACAAGTGCGCATCAATGACGACGGGGAGCCTGCCAACAGCGCGGGAAGCCCAATTTTCGGTCAGATCGAATCCGCTTCCCTGTACAATGTCCTGGTTTGCGTAGTTCGTTAT
>JARRLI010000320.1:0-3584 GCA_037387145.1 Robiginitalea sp.
GGCTGGACATGTATCGGTGGGAGGCAATGCTGGATAGCGGTCAAAAAGCCGATATAAAATCATTTCATAAACAAGTGCGCAACTTCAACTTCAGAACTTCAATCTTTGTGGACAATACTGCCAGCGAAGCCGTATCTCAGTGGTATGACAACTATCTGCAGGAAAGCATCGCCGTGGTAACCTGCAATAAGATCGACTGTTCTTCTGCCTTTGCTTCATATACGCATTTAAAAAGGTGTGCGAGGACCTATTCGGCACCCTTCCTTTATGAAACCAATGTAGGGGCTGGCCTGCCTGTTATCGACACCTTAAAGAACCTGATGATTTCAGGAGACCGGATACACCGGATCAGGGCAGTATTATCCGGTAGTCTTAATTTCATTTTCAACCGGTATGATGGAAGCACACCATTTTCTTCCATAGTTCGGGAGGCCCAGCAACAGGGGTATACCGAACCCGACCCCAGGATTGATCTTAGCGGGGTGGACGTGATGCGCAAGATCCTCATCCTTGCACGGGAGAGCGGACACACTATGGAACTGGAGGATATCAGAAATGATTCCTTCCTTCCCGGGGCAGCCAAAAAAGCTGCTGATATAGACTCCTTCTACAAAGCCCTGGAGGCATCGGAGCCTCATTTCAAGGAAATTTATCAAAAAGCTGCGCAAAAGGGGCACCGACTGAAATACGTGGCCGAGTTCACTGAAGGAAAAGCGAGCGTAGGACTTGAGGAGGTACCCGAAGGGCATGATTTTTATCATCTTCGAGGGAGTGACAATATCGTATTATTCTATACGGACCGGTACCCCGAGCAACCCCTGGTCATAAAAGGAGCCGGGGCCGGAGCAGAGGTAACTGTTTCCGGAATTTTCGCCGATATTATCCGGGTTGGTAATTTTTGATCCTTGGCCCTTGGATATGAATTTTTAGATAGTCCACCGGAATTCTAACAGTATATGAACAAAAATCCAATTTGTATATTCTGCCCGGCAACCATTGCCAACCTCTCCTGTGGCTTCGATGTACTGGGTCTGGCCCTGGAGAGCACCGGCGATCGTATGACGCTGCGACTTACGGAGAAGGCCGGGGTGCGCATTAATCGGATTACAGGTGGCGATCTGCCGCTGGATCCCGAAAAGAATGTGGCAGGTGTTGCCGCCATGGCCCTGTTGGAAGCAAGTGATTTCAAGGGTGGCGTGGAAATGGAAATTGAAAAACGGATTCTTCCGGGTAGTGGAATAGGAAGCAGCGCGGCCAGTGCCGCGGGTGCGGTCTGGGGTATCAACCGATTGCTGGAAGAACCTTTTTCCCTTCCGGAACTGGTAGGGTTCGCCGTTAAAGGGGAAGCACTGGCCAGCGGAACCCCACATGCAGATAATGTAGCTCCTGCCCTCTATGGGGGGATCACCCTAATCCGGGGGTATGATCCGGTAGATATCGCCCGGGTCCACTCACCTGCCCTGCTGCATGCTGTAGTACTGCATCCCCAAATCGAAATCAAGACCTCCGATTCCAGAAGTATCCTCAAACGATCGATTACCCTGGAACAGGGAATCCGGCAATGGGGGAATGTAGGGGGGCTGATCACTGGTCTTTTTACGGAGGATTACGGCCTTATAAGCCGATCTCTCAAAGATGGGGTAATAGAACCCGTTCGATCCCTGTTAATCCCGGGATTTGATCATATGAGGCAGGTCGCCAAGGATGCCGGGGCCCTTGGTTTTGGAATCTCAGGTTCGGGGCCTTCGGTCTTTGCCCTAACCAAAGGAGCAGATGCAGCCAGACGAACGGAGTCTGCCCTGAGCCGCTATTACGAGTCGGTGGGAATTCCATTCAAAACATTTACATCGGCTGTCAACCAAGATGGGGTGCGCCCCTGCCAGGAATAATGAGATTGATTAAACATCCATGAAATAATGAAATTCTACAGTCTGGAGAACCATTCCGCGGAAGTGACGTTCCGGGAAGCCGCGCTCAGAGGGCTTGCCCCGGACCGGGGGTTATATTTCCCCAAAAATATCCCCAAATTTCCACCGGCATTCTGGAAGGATGTGCACCAAAGGTCCTTCCTGGATGTCGCCTATGAGCTTATGCGGGAATATACCGGGGATTCCCTGCCTGAACAGAATTTGCAGGAGATCCTGGAAACTACCCTGGGATTTGAATTTCCATTGGTANNNNAGCGGTCCTGGAACTTTTTCACGGACCCACTATGGCCTTCAAGGATGTTGGTGCCACCTTCATGGCGGGCTGCCTGGGATATTTCTCAGAAGAATCCCATACAAAAACTACGGTCCTTGTAGCCACCAGCGGAGATACAGGCGGGGCCGTTGCCAGTGGATTCCTGGGAGTGCCGGGGGTGGAAGTTGTGATCCTGTATCCGGAAGGAAAGGTCAGCGATATTCAGGAGCGCCAGCTTACCACGCTGGGAAGAAATATCCGTGCCCTTCGGGTTGACGGCAGTTTTGACGATTGTCAGCGGATGGTAAAAGAGGCATTCCTGGACCCGGATCTGCTTGAAAAGCGAAACCTGACTTCTGCCAACAGCATCAATGTTGCCAGGTGGCTTCCACAGATGTTATATTACGTTCGGGCTTACCAGCAATTGGGACCCCATCGGGAAGCTCCGGTTTTTTCTGTGCCCAGTGGAAATTTCGGCAATATCTGTGCCGGGATTCTCGCCTGGCGCATGGGCTTTCCATGTCAGCATTTTATTGCAGCCACCAATGTGAACGATACCGTACCACGTTATATGGATAATGGTGACTACGAACCTGAAGCCGTGGTTACCACGATCTCCAATGCCATGGATGTGGCGGATCCAAGTAACTTTGTCAGGGTGCAGGCCCTGTTCCACAATAACTTCCGGGATCTCTCAGCCCGGGTGAGTTCTTTTTCCTTTGACGATTCTCAAACCCGGGACGCATTGATTCACCTGTATAAAAAATACGGGTACATTGCAGATCCTCACGGGGCTGTAGGGTACCTTGGTCTGCGGGAATACCGTGAGATGGCCAGGAACGGGCCAGGGATCTTCATGGAAACGGCCCATCCCATCAAATTCCGGGAAACGGTGGAAGATTGCCTTTGGGTGACCCTGGATATCCCGGAGCAGATCCTCGGCGTGCTGGACCGGAAGAAGAAGTTTTCAACGATCGCAAATTACGGTGAATTGAAAGAGGCCCTTCTGTAAATGGGGTGTTAAGGGGCGGTTTGGGTAACACAATTTTCAATACTTTTGTGGCACCAATTTTTTTCCCATGAAAGAAACAGCCCTATCGGCCACCCATGAAGCACTCGGTGCCAAAATGGTCCCCTTTGCTGGTTATAATATGCCCGTCTCCTACGAGGGGGTTACTGCAGAACATCAAACCGTTCGCGCGGGAGTGGGTGTATTCGATGTCTCCCATATGGGAGAATTCCTTATCGAAGGACCCAAAGCACTGGATCTCATCCAACGCGTTACCTCCAACGATGCAGCAAAACTGGAAGTCGGCCGGGCCCAATACAGCTGCCTGCCCAATGAGACCGGAGGGATTGTGGATGACCTGATCGTTTACCGGGTAAAACCTGAAACCTATTTA
>JARRLI010000321.1:0-3015 GCA_037387145.1 Robiginitalea sp.
TGTTAAAGGAGAGCACGGTCGCTTCTGGAACAAACAGGGTGAGCCTTACTTCCTGATCCCGGATCTTGTTTTTCACGTCTGTTGTGAAATGATCATCCATCTTAAGTGTACTCCCGGACAGGACATAAGAATAATTGATCTTTCCGGCCCGATCGCGCGCATTTGCATAGGAATTGCCATCAGCGTCTTTTCGAACCCGTAAACTCAGGAGGGAATCCTCTGCTTTGCGGATGTCCATAAGAATATCATCCGAATATAACAGCGGCTCGTCTGAATCGTCATACCGGATTTCCATACCGCCGATTATTGCTCCACGTCCATCTGCGTATTCCGAATCTCGGAACTGTACCATAAGGGTATCCGGGGAAGCAGTCATTGCAAGGGTATCGCGTTCAGTCACGCTACCCGTATATGCATGGGCCGCAGCTTGTTTTACTCCTAATACGGCCAGGGTAATAATGGCTATCAGCCAAAGACCAAGGAGGGAAAACTTCGCAATATTCCCGATGGAGTTCAGGTTGGTGACCAGGATCCTAAGCCCCAGGTACATCAGGAAGAAGAACGGGATCCCCACGGCAAAGAAAGTGAGCAGGGAAACGATCCATACAGGTGTGTCCGTATAGTTGATCATGCCCATCAAATCTACTCCCGGGATGTGTATCACATCAATAATCCCGACTGAAAACAGGGCAATGAAAAGTCCTATCAGGGTAGCGGCACCTATTATGATAAGCAGGATGCCGATAAATTTCCCGAAGATCTTAAACAGGAAGAGGATGACATCCCCAAGGGTGTCAAAAAAAGACTTGCCTGTTTGTTTGACCTGGTTTCCAACCCTGTCGTAATCAACGCTTCGGACCTTGTCAGCCACTTCGTCGAACCCCTCTTTTACCTTTCGCTCAATATTGCTGATATTGACCGGTTCCCCGGTCATATCCAGTTTTTGAGCTGTAGTAGTAGCCTCGGGTACCAGGATCCACAGGACGATATAGGCGATTAGTCCGAATACCCATGGACGGGCCATCCTCAAAAATATCCTCATCGATATGATAGTCTTCCGGCTGGCCCATGATAGTGATGACCTCGTCAACTTCCTTCAGGGTTATTACCTGCCGTTCATTCTCCATTTTCTCAAAAAAGAGTTCAGCGATGCGCGCTTCGATGTCTGCGATGATCTCATCGCTTCCTTTGGTGCCTGTAAAAGATCGTTTGATCGCCTCCAGGTAGCGCTGCAGCTTTTGATATGCATTTTCATCGATATGAAAAAGCATATTTGCCAGATTTATATTTACCGTTTTGTTCATGTTACTTCTTTTTAGCATTGGTTACCACGTTCACCGCCGTGCGGAGCTCGTCCCAGGTGGTGTTCAATTCTTTCAGGAATAACTTGCCGGTCTCCGTGAGGCCGTAGTATTTCCTGGGCGGTCCTGAACTGGATTCTTCCCAGCGATAGCTGAGCAACCCTGCGTTCTTAAGCCGGGTCAGCAGAGGGTAAATCGTACCCTCAACGACCAGCATTTTTGCGTCTTTAAGGGTGTTTAGGATTTCTGAAGCGTATTTATCATTCTCGCTGATAATGGAGAGAATGCAATACTCCAGGACCCCTTTACGCATTTGAGCTTTTGTATTTTCTATGTTCATAATTCGTCGCTTCTTTGGCCCCCTGCCTCTAGTGGCAGGGGCCTGGGTTAACTGTTCGTTTTTTTAGGGTTCATGATGCAGATTGATTGATGAATAAACTTATTTTTTATTAATGTAAACTTATGATCCGGTGCATGGTCCAGCGCCTGTCTTCCTGTTTCCAAACCGTGACAAACCTGCTGGGCTTGGATTCGGCATCGGGCTCCTCACTGTTGTAAAATTTATGCAACCCGATTTCCACTGCTCCAAACCCCTTGATTTCATGGACTTCTACACTTTGACTGAGAAGTTCCCTGGTGACCTTGCCGCAGATATTTGTTTCAATACTCCGTAGGATATCGGACTTCGATTTGCTGAGCCCGCCCTGGTCATGGTAAAATTCGAGTTCGTCGCTTAACAGCCCGGCCTGTGTTTTCAGATCGCAGGTATTGTAGGCTTCAAAATAGGCCTCATCTAGTGACAGGATGGTCCGGTAGAGATCCGAATTCTCGGATACCTGCGCTGTAGCGCCTGTAGCGAAAGCCAGGACGGCCAGTGAACATAATATTTTCAAAATTGCCTTCATTTTATAAATGGTATGGTAATCGGGTATTTGAAATATTCGCCTTCATTGGTACGGATGGTTGCCAGGATAGTGTAGATGATATTGACAGCATAAAGCCCCAGTTCCAGAAGCCCGGTAAGGCCAACCGGCCACCAAAAGCGTGGGGAATTCCAAAATTGGTTGTTGATATGAAATTGGAAGGGCCAGGAATGGTCCCATCCTTCGAATGCAAGCGTGCCGTTTTCAAAGATGTTAGGAAAGAACCCAAGGAAAAAGGGAACCGAAAGCATACCTATGATAAGGCCGTAAAGTGCCATGCTGATTTGGAAATTCAGCGCCTGTTTGCCGTGATAGTCCACAAAGGGATATTGCTTTCGGTTCGGCAACCAGAAAACTAACGGGAGGATGAATTGTCCGAAAGGAACAAAGAAGCGACCCAGGGTGGATCCGTGGATCACGGCGGACAGATTTCGCTCGTGTTTGGTCAATGTTTCTGTCATGGCATAGTTGTTTCTTATGCAAATATATATACAAAAGAAGGTATTATGCAAAACCTAGTACTCTATTTTAACATATTATTAACAATTAAGCCACTGGTGATTTCAATATCTTTAAAGCCAATACCCTTTGATATGGCCTTGTCTACCAGGAAGTTCAATATGTTTCTATTTATCAGGCTCCCCGCAGCCTGGTGGTGTGGAGTTCGGCTTAAAGAGCTATCCGACCGGCATGCTCTGGCTTCGGTGAAGTACCGCTGGATCAATCAAAACCCGTTCAAATCAATGTACTGGGCCGTACAGGGTATGGCAGCTGAATTAGCAACAGGGGCT
>JARRLI010000322.1:0-2540 GCA_037387145.1 Robiginitalea sp.
ACTTTTCCGATTGCATTCACTACGAGATCGAGCTGCTGGTCAAAATAAAAAAGGTGGGCAAGCATATTAATAAGGCTTTTGCTCCCAAATATTACGACGAGGTGACTGTGGGTATTGACTTCACTGCCCGGGATTTGCAAAAGGAACTTAAGTCCGGCGGGCTGCCCTGGGAGAAGGCCAAGGGTTTTGACGGATCGGCAGTCATTGGACGCTGGCTCCCAAAGGAGCGTTTTCGGGATATGGACGACCTGCACTTCGCCCTGGAGAAGAACGGCGAAACCGTACAGAAAGGCCACACCGGCAATATGCTTTGGAAATTAGATGAGTTGATATCCTATATTTCCACTTTTTTCACCCTTAAAAAAGGGGATGTGATTTTCACAGGCACCCCGTCCGGAGTTGGACAGGTGTCGGTAAATGATTACCTTTCCGGCAGGCTGGAAGGAGAAGAATTATTTTCTTTAAAAGTTAGATGAAATGATATACAGTCTTGCCAAAATCAATGAGATGGCCGATGGAGACCAGGAGTTCATTCAGTCCATCATACAGGTATTCCTGGATGAAGTTCCTTTGGATCTTGGATGTGGAACAGGTGATCTCCGAGCTACAGAACGACTTCAAAATGTAATGCAGGCTGAGATAATAACCATCGGGGATGAGATCCTGATAGGTCAGATCGTAGATACCAATACGTCCTATTTAGCCTCAGAACTACATAAACTTGGGGTAGCTGTATACCAGATATCCTACGTACAGGACGACCGGCAGCACATTCTTAAAGCCCTTGAGGAGGCAGAGTCCCGTGCGGACATCATCCTGCTGACCGGAGGCCTGGGCCCCACCAAGGATGATATTACCAAACACACCTTATGTGAATTTTTTGGAGACCGCCTGGTAGAAAATATGGAGGTGCTGGAACATGTGGAATATCTATTCCGCACGTTTATTTCCACTCCCATTTCCGATTTGAATCGCAAGCAGGCACTCGTCCCGAGCAGGGCTGAAGTGCTTCATAATCAGTACGGGACTGCCCCGGGAATCTGGATGCAGGGGGATAAGGCCGTATTTGTTTCCCTTCCAGGTGTCCCTTTTGAAATGAAGCGCCTCTTTCAGGATCAGGTGCGGCCCAAAATTGTATCTTCTTTCTCCCGGCCGGTATTGCTTCACCGAACATTGATTACATATGGGTTGGGGGAGAGCGCTATTGCAGAACGGTTATCTGAATGGGAAGAAAGCCTGCCGTCTCATATCAGGCTGGCCTATCTCCCAAACCTGGGCAGGGTACGCCTGAGGATCTCAGGACGCGGGACCGATTTGGAGGTGCTCGAAAAGGAACTAGAAAAACAGACCGGAACCCTAAAGACCTATATTAATGATATTCTTTTCGGGGAAGAAGATGGAGAACCCCTCGAGGAAACGCTGCAAAAACTATTTTCGGCGAAAAATGCCACCCTTGCTGCCGCGGAGAGTTTTACCGGGGGACGCATTGCCGCACAGTTAACAGCTGTGCCGGGTGCCTCTAAATATTTCAGGGGAAGTGTAGTAAGTTATGCGACCGGAGTTAAGACCGGGGTACTTGAGGTGCCCGGGGACCTGGTAAAAGAACATTCTGTGGTTAGTGCCCCTGTGGCAAGGGCCATGGCTGAAAATGTTCGAAACCTGCTCTCCTCCGATTTTGCCGTGGCCACCACTGGTAACGCGGGCCCAACTAAGGGGGATGCTGATACCCCTGTGGGACTGGTATACATAGCCATCGCCGGACCAGAAGGATCTTTTGCAGAATCATTTACCATGGGAAACCACCGGGACCGCATTGTCCAGAAATCTGTGCACAAGGCCTTTGAAATGCTGCAGCGGGAAATCCTAAAATTCTGAAAAAGAAGTTTGGGTGTACGCTAAAAATGACCTAAATTTGCAGCCTGTTTTAAAACCCAGTAACTCTAGCGCAATGTCAAAAGTCTGCGAAATTACCGGAAAGAAGGCGATGTTCGGAAATAACGTTTCTTTCTCCATCAATAAGACAAGGAGGCGTTTCGATGTGAATCTGTCCAAGAAACGATTTTATATTCCCGAAGAGGATCGGTGGATTACCCTGAGGGTATCGACTCGTGCTCTGAAGGCTATAAATAAGAAAGGTATTTCCGCAGTTTTAAAGGAAGCGAGGGAAAAGGGTATTCTCAATAAGTAAACTGCTAAAGCGACAGAACCATGGCAAAGAAAGGCAATAGAGTACAGGTGATCCTCGAGTGCACAGAGCACAAGGATTCCGGTATGCCCGGAACCTCCCGCTACATCACTACAAAAAATAAAAAGAATTCGCCTGACAGGATGGAGATCAAGAAATACAACCCTATCCTGAAACGCATGACAGTACACAAAGAGATTAAATAAGAAAACATGGCAAAGAAAACGGTTGCAACCCTCCAGTCTTCGTCTAAACGAATGACCAAGGCCATTAAAATGGTGAAATCCCCTAAATCAGGCGCATACACCTTTGTTGAATCTGTAATGGCACCTGAAATGGTAAACGACTGGCTTGC
>JARRLI010000323.1:0-3431 GCA_037387145.1 Robiginitalea sp.
TTGTTTTCTGGCACGGGTAAGCGCCGTGTACAACCACCGGAAATACTCCCGGTCCGGTTTGCCAGGAAGGTAGGGTTGCTCCACAAAAACAGTTTCCCACTGCCCGCCCTGAGCTTTGTGGCATGTGATTGCATAGGAAAACTTGACCTGAAGTGCATTGAAATAAGGATTGTTCTTTATGGCCAGGAACTTCTTGTACCCAGAGCGTTCCTGCTGATAATCCTTCATCACTTCCTGGTAGAGGCGGTTGCTTTCCTCATATGAAAGCGAAGGACTTTCCGCCTCAATGGTATCCAGCAGTAAAACCGTTTCGAAGGCATATGGCCAGGGTAATCCACCATCCGCACCTTTACTTCCGCAAATTGGAAACCGTAAAGGGATTTGATGGCGAAGATCTCCAGGACCTCCAGTATATCCCCGTTGGCTATAAAACCAGCCTCTGAGCTGCTTTTTAGCCAGAAATAATTATTCTTGACCACCATCATGTAATCGCCGGCAGCCAATTGGCTGTCGAGGAAAAGTAGTCTGGTCCGTATATTCTGGTTGTAAAGATTGGCCCGCTTGTTGGAGCGCACCACCACAGCAGTCTCTTCCTTCCCGCAGGTATCAAAGGCTGTGTTGATGGCATCCTGTATTTCATACCCATCGGTCAATCGAATAATATCCGCATACCCGGAAAGGGAAAACCGGAATTCACCCAACATATCGCAATCCAGCAATTCCCTGAGGGAGGTGGCATTCATCAGTATTCCCGAATCCTTGGATTGCCGCACCACCTCGTCCAGTTCGATCTGGGTAACCTCCTTCCCGTACTGCAACTCGAGCCTGTTGGCATCCAGGGCAGGGCTCAGGGATAGTTTCACCGGGGGCAACTGTGCTGTATCCCCTATCAGCACAAGCTGGCATTTATGGCCGGAATAGACGAAGGTGATGAGGTCGTCCAGGAGCGAACTGGAGTTCCCCTTGGTGTTGTCCGTGGGAGTATCCGGGATCATGGAGGCTTCGTCAACGATAAAAACCGTGTTGCGGTGCCGGTTAGGTGCCAGGGTGAAACGTATGCCCCCGGAACGGTCCTTTCTCGGAAAATAGATCTGCCTGTGAATGGTATGTGCTTTCGCCCCGGTGGAGCTGGACATTACCTTGGCAGCCCGTCCTGTGGGAGCCATCAGGACCGCTTTTTTCCTGATATGCCATAAGTTTTTGATAAGTGTCCCCAGCAGTGTGGTCTTGCCCGTCCCGGCATACCCTTTCAGTAGAAAAAGTTGGCCTGCATCCCCGCTGACCAAAAAGCTCGCGAGTAGCTTAAGGGCCCGTTGCTGTTTTGAGGTTGGAACATGTGGGAATTTATCTTTGAGAAGCTCGTAAAATAAAGGGGCTGAAGGGGAATCCATAGACCTCCAAAGATAGGGAGGTTTTTAGGGCAAAACCTTTTGTGATTAATTTGTGTTTAACCAAATAATCAAATAACACCTTCTAAAATGAAAGCCATACTTCAGATTGTTCTTTGGATCGTATGTATTGTTCTCGGGTATATGATCTACAGATCTGTTACGGGTCCAATCGAGTTTGATAAAGTCAAAAAAGAGCGATACACGGAAGTAATCAACCGGCTGAAAGACATCCGGAATGCACAGGAGGCTTATAAATCAGTGAATGGACGTTATGCAAATAATTTTAATTCTCTGGTGGCCTTTGTAGATACCGGGAATTATACCATTACCCAGCAGCGCGACTCCTCCTTCATGGAGTTCGATCGGGTCTATCAGATAGATATGCTCCGGGAAGTTACAATTATTGATACGTTGGGGTTTGTTTCCGTTAAGGATTCCCTATTTGGGGCGGACGACCGGTATAAGCAAATGATGAATGTTCCTTTTGCCACCAACAATGAGAAATTCACCTTGAAATCTGACATAGTTGAAAAAAGCGGCTACCGGGCCCCTGTTTTTGAGGCCAAGGTCGCCAAATCCGTGGTCCTCCAGGACCAGCCTGCAGACTTACTCGCGAGAGAAAATAATCAGGTAAGTGTAGAAGAGGTGAATGGCAGCGAGATCAAAGTGGGATCCCTGACCGAAGTGAGCACCAGTGGAAACTGGCCCCCCATATATGACAAAAGAGGAGAACAATAGAGACCTGACTGCTACAGAAAACAACTATCACAAATTGTCCATTCAGGTTAGCCTGAATGGACTTTCTTTTTGTGTGCTGGACACTATTGCCAACGAACTCTCTTTAAGCCATTCCCATACATTCGAACAGGTGATCAGCCCGTTTGACCTCCACAAGGAGGTAAGGGATCATTTCAGGGATCACGGTGTGATGGATTACGCATATTCAGATGTAATCGCAATACATCGAAACACATTGTTTTGCCTTGTACCCCAACCTCTCTTTGATCCTGAAAACCTGCCTAATTATCTGAAGTATAACGCCAAGATCCTGGCTACGGATCACCTGGATTTCGACATTATAAGGGGGTTGGATACGGCGAATGTTTACGTGCCCTTCGCCAATGTGAACAATTACCTGTACGATCTTTTCGGAGCGTTCGAGTTCAGGCACAGCGGGACGGTTATGCTGGAGACACTAGTCAAACTTCCGAGCAGCCGCCAGGGTACGGTATGTTATGCACATCTGGCTGAATCCCAGATGGACCTGGCATTATTCTCCAATAAAAAACTGGTATTCTATAATTCCTTTCTGATCCAAAGCCCTGAGGACGTTCTCTACTTCCTTCTTTTTACCCTCGAGCAAATTGAAATGGATACCGACTCCCTCAAACTGCGTCTTCTTGGGGAGGTCTCACAAGGGGACCCTGTTTATGAGCTCTGTTCGGAATACCTGGAAAATGTTTCACTATTTGTCCCCCCGGACACCGACCTTTCCTTTACCGGGATGGAGGAAGGGATTGATTTTACGCTGATCAACGCCTTGTGATACGCATCATTTCCGGCATACATAAGGGGCGAAAGCTAAGGGCGCCGAAAAACCTGCCGGTCCGGCCCACAACAGATCGCGCCAAGGAAGCGCTTTTCAACATTTTTGCGCATCAGATATACTGGAAGGATGCCCGGATCCTGGATTTGTTTGCAGGCACGGGGAATATCAGTTATGAATGTGCTTCACGGGGCTGTCTTCAGGTGATTGCGGTCGATGCTCATGCCGGGTGCGTGAAATTCATCGAACATACAGCAGCACAACTCAAAATGCCGGTCATTGCATATAAACGGGAAGTGGTTAGATTTCTCAGGCAATGCGATCTCACCTTCTCGCTGATCTTTGCCGACCCTCCTTATGAAATGCCCCTCGACGAACTGACCGGGATCGTATCCCTTTGCCAGGACCGGAACCTACTTGAGGAAAATGGGGTGCTGGTGATCGAGCATAGTCCGCACCGGGATCTTAGCACCTTGGACGGTTTTCAGGAAGTC
>JARRLI010000324.1:0-3200 GCA_037387145.1 Robiginitalea sp.
ATTCTGACCTCAGGAAAGGACCTCAGAAATTAGTCCTTTCATTAATGAATACATTAATAAGGCGTATGCTAAATCTATTAATCCGATCGGTCCTGTTCTTCCTGCTGCCTGCAGGGGTAATTTTCGCGCAGACCCAGAAAATAAGTTTTGAGGAGGTCCGCAATGTAAATGGCAATTCCCTGGGAAAGATCAATGCCATGGTTCAGGACAAGCAGGGATTTTTATGGTTTTCGGACCAGTCCAATGGCGCTATAGTGCGTTATGACGGATCCAACATGAAATTTTTCAATCATGATCCTGAAAACCCAAATTCCCTGGGCGGGCCGTACCCTGAATCCATGTGGGTTTCAGAATCCGGTATAATCTGGATTGGCTTCTACGGACAGGGGCTGGATCGTTTTGACCCTGCTTCCAATACCTTTACCCACTACCGTCATGACCCCAACGACCCTGAAAGTCTTGCGCACGATTATGTTTGGGTCGTCCTGGAGGATCATTCGGGCAACCTCTGGGTGGGAACGGAAAACGGCCTGGACCTCCTGGACAGGGAAAAAGGCACTTTCAAACATTACAGATATTCGGAAGACGATACAAAAAGCCTAAGCCACAATGTGGTTCGCGCCCTTTTTGAAGACCGGTCCGGAACCCTCTGGGTGGGTACTGGATTTGCATTTGATCCCACCTCGAAAAAAGGTGGCCTGAATCGATTCAATCGGGAAAATGAAACTTTTACCAGGTATCTCCACGATCCGGAGGATCCCTACAGCCTTATTGGCAACAAGGTGCGGGCAATCCTGGAGGACAGTTATGGGAATTTCTGGGTAGGGACTGATGGAGACGGAATGCACAGCATGGACCGGGAAACCGGGAAGTTCACCAGGCATACATTTGACGCCAGAAGTCCCGGGAAATTAAGCCGTTCGCCTGTGGGGCCAAGAGATCCAAATGCCCATATCACCTTCTTGCTGGAGGATAGTGCACGGCATATTTGGATTGGAACCAATGATAATGGTATTAGTCGTTTTGACCCCGTCCAGGGGGCCGTCGCACATTTTAATGATTCTGCCGATCCTTCGAACCTTATAGAGGCAAATGAAGGATGGGGCACCTATCAGGAAAGCAATTCAGGGGACTTGTATGGTTGAGTACCCAGCGTGATCCAAACAAAGTATTCAAGATAGACCTGCACAGCAATAGCATACCCTTAAATGAATTTGGATACCTGCCGAATTTTTATGAGGACGTCTCCGGGGTACTCTGGAAAGGGAGTGGCTTTGGGGATACCGGGTTGGTTCTTGAGGATGCCTCGGGGGCCGTTCAGAAAATTTACCGGCATGATCCGAAAAATGCCAACAGCCTGAGCAATAACAGTGTCAGTTCAATTATCAAAGACAGCTCAGGTAAGCTTTGGATCGGCACCAATTTTGGACTGAATGAATTTGATCCCTCCAATGGAGAATTCAAAAGGTACTTTGCTGATCCTCAAGACCCATCTTCCCTGAGTTCCAATAATATTGCCTCTGTTTTTGAGGATAGCCACCAAAACATCTGGGTGGGAACAAATCTTGACGGCCTGAATCTATTGGACAGGGAGTCCGGTAAGTTCAGGTTGTATGAACCTGTTCCCTCTGATATCACTTCAATTTCCGGCCTGGAGATTTCCGTGATAAATGAAGATAAAAGGGGTAACCTCTGGATAGGTTGTATCAATGAAGGGGCCGGTCTGAATCGCTTTATCCCAGAAGATGGGGCATTTAAAAGATATCTTCCCGAGCTTAGTATCCTAAGCATCCTGGAAGATGCCAGGGGAGACCTCTGGATAGGTACGGCCATCGGGCTTTACAAATACGATCCTGAAGCTGACCGGTTTGAAAATACCGGGATCTCCTCTAACATTACACTTGTAACAAATGATGCCGATAACAATCTATGGCTGTACACTTCAAGTGGCATCATCAGGTACGATCCGCAAAATGGGAATACGCTGCTTTTCGGAGAAAAAAATGGGGTGAAGGGTATATTGCAATCGAATTCCTGGATGATTCCCTATAGAACACAGGATGGCACCCTGCTTTTCGGTTCCGAGGATGGGTATTATTCTGTCAATCCAAAACAATTATATATTTCCCGTGACAGCTCCCTCCTTAAAATAACCGACTTCCGGATCAACAGTGAATCGGCTTTGTCTGAACATCAGATGGCACTTTTAAAATCAGACCATTCAGAGGAGGGTCTAACCCTGGCGTACGATCAGCGGGATTTTTCAATTTTCTTTACATCCATTGATTACAGGAATTCGCAAAAAAATATGATGTATACGCTGGAGAATTATGATCCCGGCTGGCTTAAGGGTAACTCAGATGCCCCGGCCACTTATTTCAAAGTGCCCCCCGGAGACTATGTATTTCGGATTAAAACCGTAAACAACAGCAGCGGTATTGCATCTGATAAACGTTTGGGCATTGTGATCCTGCCGCCCTGGTGGGCTACCTGGTGGGCGTATGGCTTGTACGCTCTGCTATTGGTTCTGGGGATACTGTTCGTACATCGTTTTCAAAAAGCACGGGTGATCCGTTCGGAACGGGAGCGTGCCAAAGACAATGAGCTGCAACAGGCACGGGAGATAGAAAAAGCATATAAACAGCTAAAATCAACCCAGCAACAACTTCTCCATTCTGAAAAAATGGCCTCCCTGGGTGAGCTCACAGCCGGCATCGCCCATGAGATAAAAAATCCCTTGAACTTCGTCAATAACTTTTCCGAGGTGAGTCGGGAACTCCTTGAGGAAATGAAAGCGGAGCTTAAAAAGGGAGATACGAAAGAGGCCGATGCAATTGCAACCGACGTCATACAAAATCTGGAAAAGATCGTACACCACGGACAGCGTGCAGACAGTATAGTGAGAGGCATGCTGCAGCACAGCCGAAGCGGAGACGGTAAAAAGGAACCCACGGACCTCAACACCCTGGCTGATGAATACCTGCGCCTGGCTTACCATGGCCTGCGCGCCAAGGACAAATCCTTTAACGCCAAAATGGAAACGGAATTTGATCCGGAGTTGCCGCCAGCGAATGTCGTCCCTCAGGAGATCGGGCGGGTGCTGCTGAACCTGATCACCAATGCCTTTCACGCCGTAGGCGAGCGAAAGGCCGCAGCGCCGGACGGCTATGAACCCACGGTATGGGTAAAAAGCCGGAAAT
>JARRLI010000325.1:0-2912 GCA_037387145.1 Robiginitalea sp.
GGGTTTGCCAGTATTTTTTTCAAAGTGGATGACACTTATGAGAGTTATTTTGGCAGGGAGGATGGAAGGCCGTACCGCTTTATCAGAAAAATCAACGAAGGCGGCTATACCAGGGATGTCGAGATAAATTTCGATTACCGTGAGCAGGTGGCCAATTATCATGACAAGGAGGAGCAGTCGATCACGAAATTCGACATCCAGAATTCGATTCAGGACCTTATATCGGCCTTTTATTTTCTGAGGCACAATTATGAAGCGGAGGACCTGGTGGTGGGAAAAAGTATAGATCTCGACGTGCTTTTCGACGACGACGGGATTTTTAAATTCCGATTAAAATATATTGGGAAGGAAGTGCTCAAAACAAAGTTTGGAAAAGTGGAATGTCTTAAATTCCGTCCTTTTGTACAGTCGGGCAGGGTGTTTAAAGAAGAGGAAAGTTTATCTTTGTGGGTGTCCAATGACCGGAACAAGATCCCTATACGGATTCAGGCCGATCTCATGGTTGGCTCCATAAAGGCCGACCTGGAAGGGTATAACAGCCTTAAGCACCAATTCAAAATTATTATGGATTAGGCCTTTCTATGAAGGATAAAGAGCGAATAGAGGAGCAGATCCAAAAGCTGGAAGACAAATACCGGGATTCCGGTCAGGATATGAGCTCCTACCTGGACGGCTTGCTCTACCAGCGTTACCTCACCTACTGGGACTACATACATCTGGATACCCTGCTTAGCCTGCAGGTACCCAGGACCCACTTTCCGGATGAGGAGATCTTTATCATGTATCATCAGATCACAGAGCTTTATTTTAAGCTGATCCTTCACGAACAACGCCAGATCGTGGACGACAAATCCCAGGATATTGGGATATTCACCGAAAAAGTCAACAGGATCAACAATTATTACAAGGCGACAGGATGATCGAGATTTACGCCACCCCCCTCGAATTGCTGGTGCACCCTTCGGAAAGGGACCGCTTCTCTTCAGAGGACCCCCTTGAAGTTCTTTACGAGCATATTTACTGGAAAAAAGGGGCCACCGACAGGAAGACCGGGGAGAAAACCCTCACCCTCAAGCAGTTTGAATACAGGTACACCCCGCGCTTCATCAGGATCGCCCGGGAGGTCCGGGGTAACACAATTTATCATAAATACCTAAATTTGCCGCCGAAAGGCCGCAATAATAAAGGGCTGAAGTCTGCGTTACAACAAATGGACACTAACGCCAATGTTAACTGGCCTTTGATGCACCTCGGGTCGGCACACAGATACCTAAACCGTGAGGACAGGGCCATTGAAGCCACAGGGGGCACCAACTGGAAGACATATCTTCCGCCGGGATTTCAGAAAATAATCTTTTTTCCAGAAGTCCACGATGCGGAATCCCTCGATAACTGGGGGAAGCAATGGGTCGAGCACCAACTCAATCCTGAAAAACAACTATAGGGCATGCGTACATACTGGGGCATTTTACTGATCGCACTTGCGATCTTTTCCTGCAAGGATCAACCTGCAGAAGCAGAGGATATCGGGGCTTCACTGGATGAATCGGCCAGGCTGGAACCCAATATCGCCGATGGGTTTGACCTGAATGAATTTCACGTAGTGGCCGATACCGTTCGCTCCGGTGATATATTCGGGGAGCTGATGACCGAAAACAAAGTGGATTATCCCAAGATCCACCAACTCGCCCAGCATTACAAGGATACCTTTGATGTACGGCGGTTCCGCGTGGGCAAGCCTTATTTCATCCTGAAGTCCAAAGATACGGCACAGGCGGCCCAGGTGTTCATCTACCAGGAAGACCCCATCAATTACACTGTGGTTGATTTCAGGGACTCGGTAGTTGCTTACAAGGGAAAACACGATGTTACCCTTGTACAACGTGAAGCCTCCGGCGTCATTCCTGACGGAGGGGCCTTATCCAATGTTATCGTGGAGCAGGGTCTGGATTATTACCTGACCTATGATCTGTCTCAGATCTATGCCTGGACCATCGACTTTTTTAAACTCACCCCCGGGGACAAATTCAAGATCATTTATTCCGAAAAGTTTATCAACGACAGTATTTATGCAGGGGTCGGGCCAATCCAGGCGGCGTACTTCGAGCATAACGGGGAACCGTTCTATGCATTTTCCTACCACAATGATTCCCTTGATATCCGGGAATATTATGACGAGGAGGCCAACAACCTTCGCAGGACCTTTCTGAGGGCCCCCCTTAAATTCGGTCGCCTTTCTTCCAGGTACAACCTCAAGCGAAGAATCCGCTATTACGGATACAAGGTCCGCCCACACAAGGGTACTGATTATGCCGCTCCTATCGGCACACCTATCCTGGCAACAGCTGATGGTGTGGTTACCGAATCCCGTCGCCGCGGAGGTAATGGGAAATATGTGAAGATACGGCACAATGGCACCTATAGTACCCAGTACCTCCATATGAAAGCACAGAAAGTCAGGCAGGGGGATTACGTCCGACAGGGGGATGTGATCGGATGGATCGGAATGACTGGGAACACCAGCGGTCCTCATGTTTGCTACCGTTTTTGGAAGAATGGACGACAGGTAGACCCCCTTAGGGAAAAACTGCCGGCAGCAGACCCGTTGGCAGAACCCCTTCGCCCAGATTATTTTAACTATATCGGGCAGATCAAGGATCAGCTGGACTGTATTGAATTTAACACCCCGGGGGAAATGCAGGACCTGTTAACGCTTAACGAAACGGAACATGCCCTTACCGAGAATTAGTCCTGCCCAAACCGGCAGCTGGAAAGACCTACAGGAACACTACGAGCAGCTAAAATCCGCACATCTTAAAGACCTTTTTGCCTCCGATCCCGACAGGGCTGCCCGGTTCAGTATCCGTTGGAACGGGTTCCTGGTGGATTATTCGAAGAACCGCATTGACGAT
>JARRLI010000326.1:0-889 GCA_037387145.1 Robiginitalea sp.
TTTCCTTTCAATGGTTTAAAAAAAGATTCATCCCTGGATACCTCTTCCCGATCAGAGAATTCGTAATTTTGTGAGAATTCTAACAATACAGATTTAAAACGTTAAAAAATGGCTGAAGTGGCACTTGATTTTGGAATTGAAGAAGCTTTACAGGCGCTTGGGATCCGGGATTTAAACCCCGGTTCTTCTACGGGAGAAAACTCCTTTGCAGAAGGGGATATCCTGGAATCGGCATCACCTGTCGACGGGGCCCTCATTGCAAAGGTGCAGACCACCACGCGAGAAGACTACGAAAGGGTGATTGAATCGGCCACTGAAGCATTCCAAATATGGAGGGCTGTTCCTGCACCCAAAAGGGGTGAGATCGTCCGCCAGTTCGGAGAGCGGCTTCGGGAACTAAAAGAACCCCTAGGGAAGCTGGTGTCCTATGAAATGGGTAAATCCTATCAGGAAGGACTTGGGGAAGTACAGGAAATGATCGACATATGTGACTTTGCCGTTGGGCTTTCCCGACAGTTACATGGCTTGACCATGCATTCAGAAAGGCCCAAACACCGGATGTACGAGCAATATCATCCGCTTGGGATCGTAGGTGTTATTTCGGCCTTCAATTTTCCGGTTGCCGTTTGGAGTTGGAATACGGCCCTGGCCTGGGTTTGTGGGGATGTTTGTGTATGGAAACCCTCAGAAAAGGCTCCCCTGTGTGGTATTGCATGCCAGAATATCGCCGCCGGGGTCTTTGCCGCCAATGACATGCCCGAAGGAATTTCATGCCTTATCAATGGTGATTACCGGGTAGGAGAGTTCATGACCCATGATCCCCGCATTCCTCTGATCTCAGCTACAGGTTCTATCCGGATGGGTAAAATCGTCGCAAAGGCGTTAGGGG
>JARRLI010000326.1:910-3964 GCA_037387145.1 Robiginitalea sp.
TTGGGAAAATCCCTGCTGGAACTGGGCGGAAATAACGCAATCATCGTTACCCCGGACGCAGATATAAAAATGACCATAATCGGAGCTGTGTTCGGAGCCGTGGGCACATGTGGTCAACGTTGTACCTCCACCCGCAGGCTGATCATTCACGAATCCATTTACGACCAGGTCAGGGAAGCACTGCAACGGGCATATGGGCAACTGAGGATAGGAAATCCGCTGGACGAGAATAACCATGTGGGGCCCCTGATCGATACAGAAGCCGTCAAGATGTATGAAGAAGCACTCCAAAAGGTCGTGGAGGAAGGAGGAAAATTACTTGTCCCCGGTGGAGTTCTGGAAGGAGACGGATATGAAAGTGGATGCTATGTTAAACCTGCAATAGCGGAAGCCGAAAACCACTATGAAATTGTACAGCATGAGACTTTTGCCCCTATCCTCTACCTGCTTAAATATTCAGGTGGTGTTGAAAATGCCATCGCTATCCAGAATGGGGTGCAACAGGGTCTCTCCTCTGCTATCATGACCAATAACCTCAGGGAAGCCGAAGCATTTTTGTCGGTAGGGGGGAGCGACTGTGGGATCGCCAATGTGAATATCGGAACTTCGGGTGCTGAGATTGGCGGCGCCTTCGGTGGTGAAAAAGAAACCGGCGGTGGAAGGGAATCCGGCTCTGATGCATGGAAAATATACATGCGCCGTCAAACCAATACCATTAACTACAGTACGGGACTGCCACTGGCCCAGGGTATAAAATTCGATCTCTAGGGACCGGGAGCTCGGGAAGGGTTCGCCCATCCCCTGCTACGCAGGACACCAGTCAATGCTGAAAATAAAAAATCCGCCTCTGCAGCTTAGCAGACTACAGGCGGATTTTTAAACTAACCAAACTAATCCAAAATAAAACCCACTCAGAAAAAGGTCCTGTAAATGCGGGTTTTCATTGTGAAAAAGGACCTTTATGAGGTTTATACGAATTTGGGGAATCCGCCTGGCATTCTCTCAGGTTATTGTATAGGATGTATACATCCTTGTATAGTTGACAATTTTGATTTACCCCTGTTCCCGTAGGTGATTAAATGAGACCTTCCTTGCATTCGCTCAGTTACGGCCTTGTTCATCCGGATAATACAGGTGTACGGGTTCACTCTGCCAAATCTGCTTAGTACCTACTTCCATTACTGAAAGGGGTCCTTGAAAACCGGCCCCGGTATCTATATTCCAGACATTGGCCGCACGGTAAGGCCGGGAAAATCCAAGCTTGTTAACGGGGGTGTGCCCAATGAAGATTTCTTTGTAAAGACTTATTCTGGAGGGATATCTGGGATCTCCGGGCTTCAGATTTGGATTGAGGGCCAGTGCCGTTTCCCAGAGTGTTCGGTCCCAGTAAAAGCTTTGGGGAAAGTACTCGTGTTCCACCCCCTTTAAGTTGGTAAAACCCGCATGCACAAATAAACGGTTGTCTCCATCGAGGTAATAATCCTCTAGGGCTTCGAGAAATCGTATATGTTTTTTTCTGGTGCGTTCGCCCATACCCTTATAAGCCTTTCGGGTGGCTTCCCCACCGGACTGCAACCACAAAGGATTCGTCATTCCCTCTTTCAGCCATTGTAGACAAAGCGCGTCGTGGTTCCCCCTGATGAAGCGGCAGGAGTTGTGCTCACTCAGAGCGATAAGGTAATCCACCGTGGCTGCAGCATCGCTCCATCCATCTACATAATCCCCCAGAAAGATCAGAAGGTCATTCTGCTTGATCCGAACCATTTCCAGCACCGTTTCAAGCGCCTTTAAGCCACCGTGAATGTCCCCGATTACGAGCTCTCTCATTATTTTACCGTTAGTGCCTCATATCGCTTGCGGATTCCGCTGTTCAGACTCCCGCGGATATTGACCATGACCTGCTAAGGGCCAAGGTACAATGGTCTGATCGATCCTGAAAAAGGAATCCACATTAATACCTGTTTTGTTGGGTAAAAGCGCTTTTCTGATTACTTTTCAAGGACCTAAGAAAGGAATCTGAATCCCGGGTCCGGGCAGGCAACCAGGGTACTGACCGTCCAACGTTGCCTGTGCCATTGCCAGGCTTGGCGGAGAAAGTGCCTTTATCGGATGTATAGGAGAGGACCCTTTTGGGGAATTCCTGCAGAACGTCCTCCTGGAGAATCGGGTAGATACGAGTCATCTGCAGTGGTCGGACACCTTTACTACTCTTGCTTTTGTATCTATTGCTGAAGACGGTGAACGGGATTTTGTTTTCAGTCGGGGGGCCGACCAGGAGCTGAAATACCTCCCAAAAATCAAAGCGGAATTCAAGGGGAATATGGTGCATCTGGGAGCCGCAACAGCCCTTCTGGGAGGCCCTTTGGAAGCAGCTTACGGACATTACTTTTTCGACGGGCTTACCGAACGCGCCTTCATAAGTTTTGACCCCAACTTCAGGCAGGACCTTTGGAAAAAGAGAGAAGAGGATTTTGTGCGCAAATGCCTGCCATTTATTGAAAAGGCTCAGGTTTCAAAATTTTCGCTGGAAGAGGCACGGCTATTGAGCGGGGAAGACGACCTTCACAAGGCTTGTGAAAAACTGCATAGCATTGGCACCGAAGCTGTTGTAATTACCCTTGGGAAAGAAGGAAGTTTTCTGAGCACGGCCTCCAGGCAGGGGATCATTCCCAGTATTCCTGTTCAGGCAGTAGATACTACAGGGGCAGGGGATGCCTTTATCGGATGCCTGTTATTCCTGTTGTCGTGCCTGGAATCCCCAGCCGAGGTAACCAATAATTTTGAGGTCCTGGGCGAAATGGTGCGCAAAGCCAATGTGGCCGGGGCGCTTACCACTACCCAGTTCGGGGCGATCCCCTCCCTCCCGGATCAGGAGCAATTAAAGGCTTTGCTCTAATGAATCAGGCATCGATACACCGGAAATTGACTGGAGACCCTGGAAAAAATCCCTCCAACAGGCAACTCAGGGAATTTATGGAGCGCAGGCTTACGGCCAATTACACCCTGCTGCAGGATTTGTTCTTTTCCCTCTACCCTGAAGACACCCACTCGCAA
>JARRLI010000327.1:0-2631 GCA_037387145.1 Robiginitalea sp.
CCCATAAATCTAAGAAACTTTGTGTGGATCTGCAATGACGGTCTAGTTTGATTTAAGGTTCTTGATCCAAAATTGAAGTTAAGTTAGCAGGTACCCCAGTATGATATATCCCTGACCCGAAAGAATACAGACGGGATGCCTTACTGAATTCCTATCTTTGGGGCAAATTCATTCCCATGCGTTATTTTATGCAGCTTTCTTATTTTGGAAAGAACTACCACGGCTGGCAGCGCCAGCCCCGGGATTTGTCCATTCAGGAAGTGTTGGAGGATCGGTTAGGAACCCTGTTGGGGAATGCCGTGGATATTGTAGGTGCGGGGCGCACCGATGCCGGTGTTCATGCTCGAATGATGGTGGCTCATTTTGAATGGGAGCCCCCACTGAAAGGCGACCTGCTGTACCGACTTAACGCTTTTCTACCCGATGATATAGCGGTTCAGTGGATAAGGGAGGTGCAGCCCGATGCCCATGCCCGTTTTGATGCCAGCAGCCGTACCTACCAGTACCGGCTGGTACAGGAAAAGGACCCTTTTGAACAGGACACGGCTTATTATTTGAACCAGCCTTTGGATTTTCAAGCGATGAATACAGCAGCCAAGGCACTTTTATCATTTACCGACTTCAAGGCTTTTTCAAGTGGGTGGTCTCCTGAGGGTTCCTGCCAGGTTTTCACCATTACGGCGGACCGCTTTCTCAGGAACATGGTGCGTGCGGTGGTGGGTACCCTGCTGCTGGTGGGAAAAGGGATGATCACAGCGGAAGATGTTAAGACTATAATAAAAAGCAGGGATCGGTCCCGTGCGGGGGCTTCTGTACCTGCAAAAGGGCTATATTTGACCGGGATAACCTACCCGAAAAAGATTTACCTCATTCATGGAGAAGGACACCGGAAAGGCATTTGACCTCTACCTGTTTAAGCGGGTGCTCGCTTTTACACGCCCGTACCGGTCCACTTTTCTTGGAACGGCTCTGGCGGCTATTTTGCTTACCCTTTTTGCCGTGCTCACCCCATTGGTCTTGAAAGAAATCATTGATGTGGCTATAGCCCAGCGCGATGAAGATCTCTTGCTTACCCTGGCCTTGGTAATGTTGGGCGTTTTGGTAGGGCAGGTGGTCTGCCAGCTGTCCTTTACTTATTATGCCAACTGGCTGGGTGAGTCGGTGATCAAGGATATGCGAATCCGGTTGTTCCGGCAGATGGTAGGATTTCGAATGAAATATTTCAGTACATCCTCCATCGGCGTGCTGGTGACCCGCTCTGTGGCAGACCTGCAACGGATCGGAGAGATTTTTTCGCAAGGCTTCTTTATGATCGTGGCTGATTTGTTGAAAATGCTGGCGGCATCCGCCATCATGGTCTGGCTTAACTGGAAACTCGCCCTGCTTGTCTTTGCGATCCTTCCCGTTATACTCTACGCTACGCGTTTGTTCCAGCGGGCTATGAAGGTGGCCTTTACAGAGGTGCGGGCCCAGGTTTCCAATCTGAATTCCTTCGTTCAGGAACGGTTGACCGGCATGAAAATCGTACAGCTTTTCACCCGCGAGCAACTTGAGGGTAGTAAGTTTCGTGAAATCAACGAAAAACATCAGGATGCCTGGCTTAAGACAGTTTGGTACAACTCGTTTTTCTTTCCAGTTGCTGAAATCGTAACATCCATTGCCATCGGCCTGGTCGTATGGTATGGCGGGTTGCAAAACATTATCAATGTCGGCTCGGATATAGCGGGAACGCTTTTCGCATTCATCCTCCTTATCGAGATGCTGTTTCGTCCGCTGCGTCAGATCGCTGATAAATTCAATACCCTGCAGATGGGGATGGTGGCAGCCGGAAGGGTCTTTAAGATTCTCGATACCGACAGTCGCATCGAAGACCTGGGCACCCGGGAGGTCGGACACATGAATGGGGCCATTGAATTTTCCCAGGTACGCTTCTCTTACGAGCCGGGAGAGGAAGTGCTGCACGGAGTCTCCTTTAAAGTACAACCCGGTGAAAAGATTGCAATTGTAGGTGCAACGGGGGCTGGGAAATCTACCATAATCAACCTGCTGAACCGCTTCTATGACATTGACGCAGGACATATCCTGCTCGATGGTCTGGATATAAAGGAATACAGACTTTCATCCCTGAGAGGCAACATAGCTGTGGTGCTTCAGGATGTTTTTCTCTTTGCAGATACCATTGCAAATAATATTTCACTGGTTGAACCTGGAATCCTGCAGGAAGATATCGAAGTGGCTGCCCGTCAGATAGGCGTGCATGAATTCATCAGCAGCCTGCCCGGAGGATATGACTACAATGTAAAGGAACGGGGCAGCATGTTATCCAGCGGGCAACGGCAATTGATTGCCTTCCTAAGGGCCTATATGAGGGATCCAAGTATTTTGGTGCTGGACGAGGCGACTTCTTCTGTAGACACGTATTCAGAACAACTTATTCAGCTGGCTTCAGAAAAGGTCACCGAAGGTCGCACCTCAATCATTATCGCCCACCGCCTGGCCACAGTTAAAAAGGCAGACAAGATCCTGGTCATGGAAAAGGGCCATGTGGTGGAAATGGGAACTCACAAAGCGCTCCTTGGGAAGAAGGGTTACTACAGCAAGCTATACGAGGCCCAGTTCATGGCAGAGGAA
>JARRLI010000328.1:0-2674 GCA_037387145.1 Robiginitalea sp.
GGCTGGGCGCCCATCCGCAAACCTCAAAACGATCAGGCGGGTTGTGAAAACCCAGAATTTGCCCGGGCCGATACGCGCCATAGAGTCGCAATACAGCCTGGGGGAGCCTTCGGGACAGGAGCGGCCAGATCCGGTTTTTTAGCTGTTCGATGGCATCAAGGTTTGGACGATGCATTCCGGTTCCAAGGAAAACAAACCCTGACCGCTGCTGAAATCCAACCGGATCACCTTCAGTAGCGGGCTTCATTTGA
The DNA here is from genome assembly GCA_037387145.1 of Robiginitalea sp. Classification (GTDB taxonomy): domain Bacteria; phylum Bacteroidota; class Bacteroidia; order Flavobacteriales; family Flavobacteriaceae; genus Robiginitalea. The sequence continues at coordinate 252 of JARRLI010000328.1, forward strand.
AAAGGCAGGTAAAATATTTTTCCTTCTAGTATTGGGAGGTGGGACTTCAAAAGGTCACGTTCGGCCGCTGATACCAGCAAACTCAAATCACATCTCAATATACTTGCGATTTCCCGGTAGAAATGGGGATGCGTCATCCAGCTCTCCACATTCCAGGCCCGGTCCTGCCGAATGGCTTTCTCCCTTGATTGCCTAAGGGAGTGAAGGTCTTCTGTATCCAGCACAAGTGTGCTATCTGGTAAGCACTCACGCACACGCCACCCGAATTGTTCCTCGGTCATAAAACGGTCGAAAAGAACAATTTCAAAAGGGTTGGACTTCAAAAATTCGTTGAAAGCTGAATCGTTAAGGGATATGCGTTCGGTCTGTATGCCCAGTGGTTCCAGCGGAATCCCATATAACCCCGGTACGGCTGCACTTGCGAAGGTCCCATATAACCCGGGTACAGCTGCACTTGCGAAGGTAATGTGATATCCCTCCTTTAAGAATCCTTCCAGCATCCCCATCATTCTGCTGCCCGCAGCTGTCGCTTCAGGCTCAGGCCAACGATGGCCTATTACCAGCAGTTTCTTAGCATGGGGAACCTGGGGCCTCATATTGGCATATCAAAGGCGGGAAGCAAATAGCTGGGAGATGCGGAGTCTGAGCCTGCGCTCATAATCTTCCTGCAACCAGTCCCGGTAGTTCTGGGTATTGTTCATGATGCAATAGGAGTATTGCTTTATCCGGAATGCGATTTCATCCCCCAACAACTTGGCCAATTTGCGGGCCTCAAAGATATCTTCAGCATTCTCCACACACATCTGGGCGTGCTGTGCGATGCTCCGCTCCAAAACTTCCTTGGATTTTTTTCCCTGGCCAAAGATCTCCTTATAGGTTTCTTTCACGTCAAAATCGATCTGATCAGAACCCGCAAAACGCTCCAGGAGTTCGGAGGGCATCTCATAGACAAATTCCCGTTCAATTTCATCGTCGTTTCGAATGTTCTCCAGGTAAAAATCAGGGAAATGGAAGATCTCCTGCCAGTCGACAGGGGAATCCCAGGGACCGAACCGTGCAATATTGTTGCCCAGGTCGATCACTGTAAATTCTTCTTTGTCCTTCAAAATCCTGGAACCACGACCGATCATCTGAAAATACAGTGTAAGGGATCGGGTGGCACGATTGAGTATAATAGTCTCTACGCTTGGTTCGTCAAAACCAGTGGTCAGAATACTCACCGATGTCAGGACCGCATCCGGGGTATTTGAAAACCAGTCCAGGATTTCCCGCCTTTCCGTTCCTGAATTCTTATTATCCAGATGTCGGATAGGGTATCCCGCTTTTTTAAATACCTCGTAAACGTATTTTGAGGTGCTGATCCCATTATTAAAAATGAGGGTTTTGGTCCCTTTGGCCAGTTCCTCATAGGCTCCCATAAGTTTTCCAAGCATTTGTTGATTGCCGTAAAGCGCATCTGAAGACCGCACGGTATAGTCTCCATTAATTCCCAGTTTCAAGGATTTCAGTGATACATCAAAACTGTACATATTTGCCTTCGCCAGGAACTGCTTCTCAATAAGTGAGGAAATGGACTCCCCTATGATCAGCTTTTTGTAATGGTCCTTCATCGGAAGTTTGATGTTCGAACTCAATGGAGTTGCGGTAACCCCGAGAATAATTGAATCCTGAAAATATTTAAAGAGCTTCCTAAAGGAATTGTAGTGGGCCTCATCTATGATGACTATCCCGATGCCATGAAGCTCTATCGCCTTCTCCTGCAGCCGGTTATTCAGGGTTTCCACCATGGCGACAAAACATTGGTAGCTGTCTTCATCCGGCAGATCCTTAACCTCGCTGTTTATGATCTTATTGTGAACACCAAAGCCTTCCAGCATGCGGGAGGTTTGCATGCTTAGTTCGATGCGGTGTGTAAGGACCACTACTTTCTTGCCCGTGGCCGCTATATAACGCTTGGCAATTTCCGAGAATATTACGGTTTTGCCACCGCCTGTGGGGAGTTGATACAAAAGGTTAATGTCCTCAGGCGATTCATCCAGGCAGGTAAAAATCTTGTTAAGATCCTGTAGCTGGTAGTCGTAAAGTGTTTTTTCGGAAAAGGCAGTTTTGGTGGCCAATGGCGACTTGATTTTGGGATTTAACTCCGGTTTCTTCCGCAAGCCGGATCAATTTGCAAAAGTAGTTGATTTTTACCCTTTGATGAAATTTGGAAGTGCAAAATCAGACAGGACTCAATAACCACGTGAGCGGGAAACCAGATTGGTTAACGGTTCTCCAGCGATCAGGCGATGGTAATTGGCAACGATCTGTGGTGCTACTGATTTTGGGTCTGAAACACTGGCTACATGGGGCGTCATGTGTACCCTGGGATGTTCCCAGAAAAGGTGATCTGGCGGAAGTGGCTCGCTATGAAAAACATCCAG
>JARRLI010000329.1:0-3170 GCA_037387145.1 Robiginitalea sp.
ACTCGGCGTCCGGCTCGATCACAAAATCCAGGGATGTAAATACACAGGCAGTTTTCAGCCTCAGGGGAAAACCGCTTAATTCCTATGGGATGAGCAAGAAGATCGTTTATGAGAATGAGGAATTCAACCTTTTACAGGCGGCCCTGAATATTGAGGATTCCATCGAGAGCCTCCGATACAATAACATCGTTATAGCGACGGATGCTGACGTGGATGGCATGCATATCCGATTGCTGCTCATCACTTTTTTTCTGCAATTTTTCCCGGAGCTCATCAAGGAAAACCACCTCTATATTCTTCAAACCCCTTTATTCAGGGTGCGGAATAAAAAAGAGACGGTCTACTGCTACAGTGAAGAAGAGAAGAAAGCGGCCATCAATAAATTATCTGGAAGGCCTGAAATCACCCGTTTCAAAGGACTTGGAGAAATCTCCCCGGATGAATTTCAGCACTTCATTGGAGATGATATACGGCTTGAGCCTGTAATGATGGACAAGGCCATGTCTGTAGAGGAACTACTCAAATTCTACATGGGAAAAAATACACCGGACCGGCAGGGATTCATCATAGAAAATCTAAGGGTGGAGCTGGATCTGGTAGAAGAAGTACAAATGTAAAAGCGCAAGCTTCTTTCTTTTATGGAAGAAAATGAATCCCCAAGAGATTCCACACAGGGAAATCACCAGCAGGAAGCATTGACCCGGGTGACCGGCATGTACAAGGACTGGTTCCTTGACTATGCGTCCTATGTTATCCTGGAGCGAGCGGTACCCGCCATAGAAGATGGCTTTAAGCCGGTTCAGCGAAGGATCATGCATGCCCTTAAGGAAATGGATGACGGCCGTTACAACAAAGTGGCCAACGTAGTGGGGCATACCATGCAGTTCCATCCGCACGGGGATGCGAGTATCGGGGATGCCATGGTGCAGATCGGGCAGAAGGAACTGCTGATCGATACACAGGGTAACTGGGGTAATATCCTTACCGGCGACAGGGCTGCCGCCCCCAGATATATTGAAGCCCGGCTTTCAAAATTTGCGCTGGAAGTAGTTTTCAGCCCCAAGGTAACGGAGTGGCAGCTTTCTTACGACGGACGCAAAAAAGAACCAGTACACTTGCCGGTTAAATTTCCGTTGCTCCTGGCCCAGGGTGCAGAGGGGATCGCTGTAGGGCTGTCCACCAAAATAATGCCCCACAATTTCAACGAGCTTATAGATGCTTCCATCCAACATCTGAAGGGGAAGCGATTCAAGCTGTATCCGGACTTCCCAACTGCCGGGATTATAGATATTACCAATTACAATGACGGGGAGCGGGGAGGTAAGATCCGCGTTCGTGCACGTATTGCACAAGAGGATAAAAACGTGCTGAAAATAAGTGAGATACCCTATGGTACCAACACTTCAAGTTTAATTGATTCCATTCTCAAGGCCAACGATAAGGGGAAAATCAAAATCAAGAAAATCGAGGACAATACTGCCGCAGAGGTGGAGATCCTGGTCCACCTGCCCGGTGGGATTTCTCCCGATAAGACCATTGATGCGTTATATGCTTTTACCGCCTGTGAATCCTCCATATCTCCCCTGGGTTGTATCATTGAGGATAACAAGCCTGTTTTCCTCGGGGTTAGCGAGATGCTGAGACGATCTACGGACCACACCGTGGAAGTGCTCCGGACAGAACTTGAGATTCAATTGAACGAATTGGAGGAGCAATGGCATTTTTCATCTCTGGAGCGCATATTCATCGAGAACAGGATTTACCGGGATATTGAAGAGGAAGAAACATGGGAAGGGGTGATCAGAGCCATTGCAAAAGGCTTGAAACCTTTCACCAAGCATTTGAAACGGGAGGTTACCGAATCCGATATTGTCCGGTTGACTGAGATTCGCATCAAGCGGATATCGCGTTTTGACCTGGATAAGGCGCAGCAGCATATCGATCAGCTGGAAGAGCGCATCGCTGAAACCAAGGGAGCTCAAGAAGAAATACGGCAAAGGCAGGGAACGCAAATCGGAAATTCGGGTCTTCGACGAGATAGAGGCGACCAAAGTAGTCATTCGAAATACCAAGCTGTATGTAAACCGGGAGGAAGGATTTGTGGGAACCTCTCTGAGGCGGGATGAGTATGTGACCGATTGCAGTGATATAGATGACATCATCGTCTTCACTAAAAATGGAGAGATGATGGTGACCCGGGTGGATAGCAAGACCTTTATCGGCAAAGGAATCATGCATGTGGCAGTCTTTAAGAAAAAAGACAACCGAACCACCTACAATATGATATACAGGGACGGCAGAGGTGGGGCCACCTATATCAAACGCTTTAATGTGACTTCCATTACCCGGGACCGTATGTACAATCTTACCCCTGGAAAATCTGGCACTCTGGTTCAGTATTTCACGGCCAATCCGAATGGAGAGGCTGAAGTTGTGACGGTACTGCTCCGGCAGAAAGGAACCATCAAAAAACTAAAATGGGACCTCGATTTTACTGATGTTTCCATCAAGGGACGCAATGCCAAAGGCAACCTGGTTACAAAGTATGCGGTCAAGCGTATTGAGCTGAAAGAAAAGGGCCTCTCTACACTCAAACCCCGGAAGATCTGGTTCGACGATACAGTGCAGCGTCTCAACGTCGATGATCGCGGTGAGCTGCTGGGCGAATTCACCTCCGAAGACAGGCTGATGATCATCAATCAGAAAGGAGACGTTAAAACGCCTATCCCGGAACTTACAATGCATTTTGACCAGGATATGATCGTCCTCGAGAAATGGAATCCGGACAAGCCTATTACAGCCATATACTGGGAGGGGGAGAAGGAGCTGTTCTATGTAAAGCGGTTTTTAGTGGAGAATCCCGATAAGGAGGAAAATATCCTGACTGATCATCCCAAAACCTATTTAGAAGCGGTATTCACAGACCATCGTCCGGTGGCAGAGGTGGTTTTTGCCAAAATACGTGGAAAGGAACGAAAACCCAAAATGGAAGTAAATTTGGAAGATTTCATTTCTGTTAAGGGTATTGCGGCGATGGGAAATCAATTGACAAGGGATAAGGTTTTGGAGATCAATGCACTGAAGCCACTTCCTTATGAGGAGCCAAAGAAAAAGGAAGCCAGGGATATGGAAGTTATCGGGGAGGAAAACATAGTGCCGGATGCACCTGC
>JARRLI010000330.1:0-1959 GCA_037387145.1 Robiginitalea sp.
ACCGCAAATAACACGGTGACCCAGTCTGCCCCGTCATTATAGAGCTGTGAAGTGGTATCACTGGTCCCGTAAACGTGGCCGGTAACGGCCTGCGTGGTATAGATCCACATGGAGAACAGCGCAAACCAGGAAAAAAACTGGACCCATGCAAGTTCCTTCATGGTCTTGGGCATGTACAGCAGATCGGTCATAATGATAACAAAACCGTTTTGGCCAGACCGGCGCCGGACGTAGGCGGCTAACAGGAAGAGTACGCCTACCAGCAGTATTCCCACCGTCAGTATATAGAGTTCCTTCTGTAAGCCGTAGTAATATGGCAGTAAGGTGCTCAGAATGCCCAGGGCGGTCATGGCCAGTCCGTAGAAGCGCAGTTTTTCGACCCGGGCTGCATCTGCTTCAGGGGTCAGGGGTTTGGGTGCTGCTTCCTTATTCTCCGCAAAGGCTTCCAATTCCTCCGGGCTGTATTCCCGGGAACGCACAATCGTCCAGAGAACCGCCAGAAAGAATACAGCCGCCCCAACATAGAAGGACCACTTCACGGAATCCGGGATGATGCCTTCCGGGGCAGTATTACTGATGCCAAGCCAATTGGTAAATACATACGGCATTACCGAACCCACTACAGCCCCTACGCCGATAAAGAAACTCTGCATGGCAAAGCCCAGGGTCCGCTGGTCCGATGGCAGGTTGTCTCCGACAAATGCCCGGAAAGGTTCCATAGACACATTTATGGAGGCATCCATGATCCAGAGCATCCCGGCAGCTACCCAGAGCGCCGGGGAATTCGGCATGATACAAAGCGCAATAGAAGCCAGTATGGCACCTACAAGGAAATAAGGCCTGCGTCGCCCCAGACGGTTCCAGGTACGATCTGAAAAATAGCCGATGATAGGCTGCACGATCAGCCCCGTAACAGGGGCGGCGATCCAGAGGATGGGGATGCTTTCCACATCGGCACCAAGGGTTTCAAAAATTCGCGAGGTATTTGCATTCTGAAGGGCAAAACCGAACTGGATACCCAGAAAACCAAAACTCATGTTCCAGATCTCCCAAAAGCTGAGGGCGCGTTTTTTCATAGGATAGGTTGGTTTACAGAAGCCCATGGCGGACTCCGGAATAAATATACTATTTTTCATCCCGGTAAGGGGGTGATGCATTTGGGTCCATAGGAGATTTTGTATTTTATAATAATTTTATTGTGCTGTATATCAAATAGTTAAATTATTTTATAAATTTTTGGAACGCTTTTTGAAAACCTACTGCCAAATGCCCCTGAGGGCCCGTTGCTGAACCCTAAAACGAAACATTATGAAAAAACTTGGACTATTATTTGGACTTATGATCTCATTGCTGGCCCTTTCCTGCGAAGGTCCTTCAGGCCCTCCCGGGCCCCCGGGAGTTCCCGGACTGGATGGCCTGGACGGGATCAACATACTCGGGCAGGTCTATGACATCGTAGGGGATTTTACCCCTCCCAACTATTCGATTTTCTCTGAATTTGCAATAGATGCCCCATCCGTTGAGGTATTCGAGACTGATGTTGTGCTGGTCTATATCCTATGGGAGCAAGTAGATGACCCCACCGGACCAATTGATGTATGGAGGCTTCTTCCGCAGACCCGTCTTTTGGATGAGGGAATCCTGCAGTACAACTATGATCACACCTTTCTGGATGTCAGCATCTTTTTGGAATCAAATTTTGATCCGGGCTTGTTAGGCCCCGGGGACACGGATAACCAGATCTTCCGGATTGCCATAATCCCCGCTGACGGAGCAGGCCTCGAAGGTCTGGACGTCAGCAACATGCAGGCGGTCCTGGACTACCTGAACGTGGATGAATCATCTGTTTCCAGGTACGAACTGGATTAAGACGTTAATTTTTTCTGAAATCAGCCCCTGCCCTGCGCAGGGGTTTTTCATATCCCATATCTTTGGTAGGAGCTAAGAACAACCGCCGTA
>JARRLI010000330.1:1972-2875 GCA_037387145.1 Robiginitalea sp.
TGGCCCTGCTGCTGGGTTGCCGCGGAAATTCCCAGCAGAAAACCACTGAGAATACTGCTGAATCTGCCCAGGAAACAGCTTATGAGATCGAAAAAACAGATGCCCAGTGGCGGGCGGAGCTCTCTGAAATGGAATATTACATTCTTCGCAAGGCAGGTACGGAGAACCCCGGAACCAGCGAACTGCTGGATACGAAGCAAAAAGGCACCTACACCTGTGCCGGTTGTGGCCACCCGCTCTTTAAAAGTGAACACAAATTTGATTCAGGTACCGGCTGGCCAAGCTTTGACAGGGAGATCGAGGGAAATGTGGCCTACAGTGTTGATTACAATATCGGCTACAAACGCACCGAGGAACACTGTGCCCGGTGTGGCGGGCATTTGGGGCATGTTTTTGAGGACGGTCCGCGTGCAACGACCGGATTGCGGCACTGTATCAACGGGGCCGCCCTTGATTTTATCCCCGAACAATAGCCGGCCCCCTTTTCAGGTACCCTAAAATTCTGTGGCTCAGGGGGAGATAATTGTCTCCTGCCGGACTGGTCGCATTCAGTTTGGTTTCATACCTTTGCAGGGCAATTTCCGAAGAAACCAAACTGACATGAATACCTTTGATATTATCGTCTTAGGAAGCGGCCCCGGGGGCTATGTTACTGCCATCCGCGCTTCACAACTCGGTTTTAAAACCGCCATTGTCGAAAAAGAAAGCCTGGGAGGGGTTTGCCTGAACTGGGGTTGTATCCCCACCAAGGCGCTTTTGAAATCCGCGCAGGTTTTCAATTACCTGCAACACGCAGCAGACTATGGGCTTAAAGTAAGCGAGGCCGACAAAGATTTCAACGCCGTAGTAGCCCGGAGCCGTAACGTGGCCGACGGAATGAGCAAGGGTGTCCAGTTCCTGATG
>JARRLI010000330.1:2888-4476 GCA_037387145.1 Robiginitalea sp.
CCTATGGTGCCTCGCATATTATCATAGCCACAGGGGCCCGGAGCAGGGAATTGCCAAGTTTGCCACAGGACGGGAAGAAGATCATCGGTTACCGGGAAGCCATGACCCTGGAAAAGCAGCCGGAAAAAATGATCGTTGTGGGAAGCGGGGCCATAGGTGTGGAATTCGCTTATTTCTACAATGCCATGGGATCCGAAGTTACGGTAGTAGAATTCCTTCCCAGCATTGTCCCGGTAGAGGATGCTGAGATCTCAAAGCAATTGGAACGCAATTTTAAGAAGTCCGGGATCAAGATCATGACTTCCTCTGAGGTCACGGGCGTCGATACCAGTGGGGCAGGGGTCAAAGCCACGGTAAAGACATCTAAAGGCGAACAAACCCTGGAAGCAGATATAGTGCTATCAGCCGTAGGAATCAAAACCAATATCGAAAATATAGGATTGGAAGCAGTGGGCATAGCCACCGACCGGGACAAAATTATGGTAAATGACTACTACCAGACCAATATCCCGGGCTATTATGCCATCGGGGACGTTACCTCCGGCCCCGCCCTGGCACATGTTGCTTCTGCAGAGGGCATACTGTGTGTTGAAAAGCTCGCGGGCATGCACGTAGAACCACTGGACTACGGTAATATTCCGGGATGCACCTACTGTTCCCCTGAGATTGCCTCCGTTGGAATGACTGAAAAACAGGCCCTGGAGCAGGGGTACGAGATCAAGGTTGGCAAATTCCCGTTCTCTGCCAGTGGAAAGGCAAAAGCTTCCGGGCATTCAGACGGATTCGTCAAGGTAATATTCGATGCCAAATACGGGGAATGGCTGGGATGCCACATGATCGGAGCAGGGGTCACGGATATGATCGCCGAGGCGGTGGTCGGGCGCAAACTGGAAACCACCGGTCATGAGATCCTGAAAGCCGTCCATCCGCACCCAACTATGAGCGAAGCGGTAATGGAGGCTGTGGCCGCAGCCTATGACGAAGTAATCCACCTGTAAACAAAAAAAGCATTTTGTTAAGAACATTCAGAATCCTGGCCGTATTAGAGGGGGTATCCTACCTGATGCTCTTTGCACTGAGTATGCCGCTCAAATACTGGGCTGGTATACGGGAGCCCAATATCTATATCGGGTATGTACACGGGGCCCTGTTCATCGCTTACGTGCTAATGGCAACCGTGCTTTGGCGTGAGCGGCAATGGAGTACCAAGACTTACATATACCTCATCCTGGCTTCCCTCCTGCCCTTTGGAACATTCTATGTGGAACAGCGGTTTCTAAAATACCAGCAAACCTGACCCGCAGGTTGTCGCAAGGCGAAGCCATAAAAAAACCCGGACCAAGAGCCCGGGTTATATCTTTTTTTCGGTAAATCCCTAAAACGCGTTCGAACCGATATTGGCATGGGCCACAATGGAATTGTCACTGGGGCTTCTGTAGATATTCAGGTGGCCGTCAAAGCCCATAAGCTCAACGAAGTCAACCGGAACACCATTGTCGAATTGGGTGACCGCAGTGGTGCTAATGCGGCATGTACAAGACTCCAGGGTAATTGCAACGGTTCCGCCGGATTCCGTGTCTCCAAAATT
>JARRLI010000331.1:0-2742 GCA_037387145.1 Robiginitalea sp.
AATATTTCATGCAAACCAGGTATTGTGCCCAGTTCTGGAAGACGGCCCCATTGCCCCCGTAGGTGATAAGCTCCTCCGGGTGTTGTGCCACCTGGGGATCCAGGTTATTCTGGATCATGAGCATGATGGCCGCGGCTGCTTCGCTCTCAGCCGGGTAGTGGGAAACAGGGCGGGCATAAATTGGGTAATCCGGCCTGAACCGGTACATGTAGATACGGCCAAAGCGGAGAAGTTCTTCCAGGAATTCCGCTCCAAGTTCACTATGCCAATGCCCGGGGAAATATCGAAGAGCGTTGCGAAGTGCCAGCTTTTTTTCAGTATCTGACAGGATATCCTTCCGGACAGGGGCATGTGATAAGTCCGCATCCCGCTCCCGGGCCGGAGGCAGATCTTTGGGGATTCCCTGTTTAATGGCTTGTTGAAAGGCTTCAATCCCGGTATCTGTCTTCATATTGCCGTTTTTTGTCCATGACGCAGCTTCCCCCTTTCCATACGGCTGAAGGACGAAGCTGGCCCTGGTGGTATAGTATTTCATTGAAATGATCAGTAGAAAAGACAGACAGGTCGGCCTTCAATCCCGGCAATAGGCGTCCCCGGTCTGATAAGCCCAGAGCCGCCGCCGCCCGGTAGGTGACCCCGGCCAGGACTTCCGCGTTGGAGAGTTTTTCGAAGGCGCCCAGGATGGCAGCCTGCGTCAACAGATCCCCCATGGGGGCCGAACCCGGGTTAAAATCACTGGCAATGGCCAGGCATGCGCCTGCATCGAGCAGGGCCCGCGCAGGGGTGAACCCGCATCCCAGACCAATGCTTGCTCCGGGCAGGGCCGTAGCCACTACTTCGCTTTTGGCCAGGGCTTCAATTTCCTTGGGACCGCTGGCCTCAAGATGGTCTGCACTCAGGGCTCCACAGGCGATAGCCACCTTACTGCCCCCAGTACTAAACTGATCTGCATGAATGGTAAGCTCAAACCCCTGCGACTTTCCCGCATTGAGATAGGGGATGATTTCCTCCGGTGAAAATGCGGTTTCCTCTACAAATGCATCCAGGCGTCGCGTAAGCTGCTCTTCAAGTAGTAGGGGAAGCAAGGATTCCCTCAGGATTTCGAGGTAGGCTGCTGCGGATCCGTTGAAATCCCTGGGAAGGGTATGGGCTGCCAGGCAGGTGGGAACCAAATCCATGGCTGTTTTCGCCGAAGCCGCTTGGATGACACGCAGCATCTTAAGTTCAGAAGGAATGCTCAGGCCATATCCGCTTTTTACTTCAAGGGTGGTAATCCCGTATTCCAGAAACTTGTCAATCCGCTCCAGGAGCAGGGCCTCCAGTTCCTCGGAGCTGGCTTTCCTGGTTTGCTGAACACTGTCCCAAATACCTCCCCCTGCCTGAGCTATTTCCAGGTAACTGCCTCCGCTGTTCCGAAGCGCATAGTCCCTGGAACGGCTTCCCGCAAAACAGCTGTGGGTATGCGCATCAATAAGGCCCGGCATTCCAACCGCCGGCCCCGTAAGCCGGAATTCCCGAACGTCTGTATTTTTTAATTCCTGCCGCAGGGTACTATATGGACCGGTTTTTTCAACCCGATCCCCGCAAAACAAGATCCCTGCATCTTCCATTGCAGTCAGCTGATGATCTTTCAGGGATCCCTTCAGTGGCATATCACCCATGGTGAGCAGTTGGGTAAAGGGTCCTATCAGCGTATACTGAGGGCTTGTATGTTCACTTGAGGGACACATGCTCGTCAGAAGATTTCAAAGGTTTCATAAAGGGGGGTCCTTAAAGATACTTTTTCCTTTTCAGAAAAAGAGTCCAGCAAACGGATCAGTTCCCTGTTTCGGATCAGTTCAATACCCTTTTCAATATCGGTGGCAAAAACCCGGTCTTCCTTGGCAAAGGTCACATGGTTGCGAACCAGGCTATGCGCGCGGCTTTCGGTATTCAAAGGCCTGGGCAGCTGTCAGTAATTCAATGGCCAGGATTTTTTCTACATTTTCCAGTACCCTGAGGGCCTTGCGCCCACTAATAGATCCCATACTGACATGGTCCTCCTGCCCCATGGATGTGGGGATGCTGTCGGCGCTTGCCGGATAGCACAGGCTTTTGTTTTCACTTGCAAGGGCTGCAGCAGTATACTGCAGGATCATATAACCGGAATTCAGGCCGGTATCTTCCATAAGGAGCTTAGGCAGGTTGGTATTGTTCCCTTCCAGTGCAAGATAAATACGCCGATCTGATATATTCCCGATTTCCGAGGCTGCCAGGCAGGCATAATCCAGTGCCATCGCCAGGGGCTGTCCGTGGAAATTCCCCCCGCTGATGGTGAGGTTTTCATCTACGATTACGGGGTTGTCCGTAACGGCATTCAGTTCCGTCTCCAGCAGTTCTTTTAGGTGCAGCCATGCGTTCCTTGAGGCTCCGTGCACCTGCGGGATACACCTAAGGGAATATGGATCCTGAACCCGTTCACAGTCGATATGATCATCCAGGATTTCGGATCCTTTCAGTAGGCGTCGGATTCGCTCTGCAACATGCAATGAACCCTTGAAAGGCCTCAAGGCGTGGAGCTTTTTGTGAAACGGTTTCATTGAACCCTGTAAACCTTCGATCATCATCGCACCTATGATGTCAGCCTGAGAAAGACAACCGTGCATTTTCTCGAGAATTATCACTGCGTGTGCTGCGATGAATTGCGTGCCATTGATCAGCGCCAGCCCTTCTTTCGGCCCGAGTTCAACAGGATCTACACCC
>JARRLI010000332.1:0-1918 GCA_037387145.1 Robiginitalea sp.
AGGTAATTCAGTACGATATTGATAACGTTGGCCACGATGGTGGCGTACATCGGGTATCGGGTCTTGGACAGGCCTTCCGAAAATTGCTTGAAGGCCTGAAAAACAATAAGTGGGATCAGGGAAAAGGCGACCAGGTCAAGGTAAGGGATGGCCAGTACGACAACTTCTTCCGGCTGGTCCATTAGGTACATCAGGGGCTTGGAAAGCAATACAAGGCCAAAAAGCGCAATACCGAGCAGGGTGCACAGCACCAGCCCGTGCCGGAGTATCCGCCGGCCTTCCCGGGCATCCCCTGCACCATCGGCTTCAGCTACCAGGGGTGTTATGGCCGTAGAAAACCCGATACCCAGGGACATGGCGACAAATACAAAACTGTTCCCCAGAGAAACTGCGGCCAGTTCTGCCGTGCCGAGCTGACCCACCATCACATTGTCCGCAAAAGCCACAAAAGTATGCCCTAGCATCCCCAGAATGACCGGGGTAGCCAGGTGCAGATTATATTTGAATTCGCGGGTATACTGTTTCACAGGTGTGCGGTTTCAGGGTTTTCCTCAAGGAGTCTTCCCGCTATTCCCTTTTTTTGGCAGCTTCCCAGTACAGATCCATTTCTGCCAGGGACATTTCACTCAATTTTTTACCCGCCTCACCTGCCCTGGATTCCAGAAACACAAACCGGTTGATGAACTTCTTGTTTGTACGCTCCAGGGCGTTCTCGGGATTGATCCCCAGAAATCGTGCATAGTTCACCAGGGAGAAGAACACATCTCCGAATTCAGATTCAACCTTATCGGCTTCCTGCCTGTCCATGGCCTCCTGAAGCTCCCCTAGTTCTTCATGCACTTTCTGCAGGACCTGACCGGGTTCTTCCCAGTCAAAACCGACCCCTGCTACCTTCTCCTGTATTCGGTTGGCTTTAACCAGTGCAGGCAGGCTGGCAGGAACCCCTTCCAGCACGCTTTTCTTTCCCTCCTGCAGCTTGATCCTTTCCCAGTTGGCCTTTACCTCTGCTTCTCCCTGAACTTGGGTATCCCCATATATATGCGGATGTCTGCGGATGAGCTTTTCACAGATATCATTGGTGACATCTGCCATATCAAAATCACCGGTTTCAGAACCGATCTTGGCATAGAAGACGATATGCAGCAGCAGGTCACCCAGTTCTTTCTTAACCTCCTCAAGGTCATTTTCCAGGATTGCATCCCCAAGCTCATAGGTTTCCTCAATAGTCAGGTACCGAAGTGATTCCATGGTTTGCTTTTTGTCCCAGGGGCACTGGGCCCGCAGCTCATCCATAATCGTAAGGAGGCGGTCGTAGGCGGCTAACTGGGCTTTTCGGGAATTCATAGGGGTTACAGTTTGGGCAAAGGTACGAATCCGGGTTTTTGGTCCCCAAGGTTATTTGGTGTAATTTTAAGTGATTCACCAACCCTTAAAAACCAGCCATGAATCTTCGATTTTTCCTCCTGTTCTTCCTGCTTTTCAGCGCTTGCCGTGAAGCTCCAACTTTTGACGTTATCATTCGCAATGGGACCATCCTTGATGGCAGCGGCGGAGCTGGATATCAGGCAGACCTCGGCATTCTGGCAGATACGGTGGCCGCTATTGGCGATTTGTCGGACAGGAAGGCCAAAACTGAAATTCAGGCAGATGGCAAGCATGTGGCTCCTGGTTTTATCAATATGCTCAGCTGGGCCAATGTAACATTGCTCGTCGATGGACGCTCCCAGAGTGACTTGCGGCAGGGGGTAACCCTGGAGGTACTGGGTGAAGGCCGGTCCATGGGTCCGCTGAACCCTGAAATGAAGGCCGCCATGGAAGAAGGGCAACAGGATTATAGGTATGAAGTGGTCTGGAATACCCTGGGTGAATACCTGCAACACCTGGAAACCAAAGGGGTTTCTACAAATGTAACCTCCTT
>JARRLI010000332.1:1936-2636 GCA_037387145.1 Robiginitalea sp.
CCGACCTCCCACCCCGGAAGAACTGGAGCAGATGAAAGGGCTCGTTCGAGAAGCGATGGAAGAAGGTGCGGTGGGGTTGTCTACTTCCCTGCTGTATGTTCCCAGCGGGCATGCCTCCACGGAAGAGATCATCCAACTCGCACAAGAAGCCGCTGCCTATGAAGGCATGTATATTTCTCATATTCGCAATGAGGAAGACAGTCTGCTGATTTCAGTACGGGAATTGATCCGGATTTCGGAGGAGGCGGATATCCGATCGGAAATCTATCATTTCAAGGCATCCGGACAGGATAATTGGGGCCTTTTGGACAGTGCGATCACCCTCATTGAACAGGCTCGCGACCGGGGGCTTGAGATTACGACCGATATGTATATGTACAACGCCAGCTCTACTGGCCTGAATGTATTGTTCCCAGCCTGGGCGCGGGAGGGCGGGCATGCACAGACCATGGCTTATCTGGAGGATCCCGTGAAAAGGTCGCGGATGATCGCAGAGGCTCAATTTCACGTCCCTGCCGAAAATATACTTCTAGTAGGTTTTAAGAACAAGGAACTCCGGTCCCTGATTGGAAAGACCCTTGGAGAGGTAGCTGAGGAAAGGGGCATCTCCCCTGCTGAAGCAATGGCAGAACTGATCTACGAGGACGACAGCCGTATTCAGGTAGTTTATTTTTCTATGGATGAGGAAAATGTTGAAAAA
>JARRLI010000333.1:0-3758 GCA_037387145.1 Robiginitalea sp.
GGTCAGGCGCAGAATTCCCCTGACTGCCGCTCCGCCATCCCTGTTTGCGCAGATTCGGTCTTGACATGGGTGGCTGATGGGAGTGGAGACATCGATGACTTTGACCCGGATGTGATCCGGCAGACGGGATGTCTGGAGAAAGGAAGCATCGGTTCGGCCAATATTGAGAACAATACCTCATGGTTCGTTTTCCGGGCGGGGACTGACGGACAGATTGGGTTTGACATTGAAGCACTGCCGGTTACGCCGGGGGGCACCCTTACCGCAGAATGGGATTTTGCCCTCTATGGGCCGGATGTGGATTGCGGTTCCATCAGCACTGGTGCGGCCCAGCCCATCAGGTGTAATTACGAGGTGAACGATACGGGATTTACCGGGGTAGGGGTCAACCCTGAGAACGGACAGGAAGGGGCACCTTTCGTTAAAGGCAGCCAGAACACCTATGATGAATGGCTCGATGTACAGGCCGGGGAGGTCTATTATTTGCTGGTCAATAATTACAATACAAATTTTGACGGGGATCCGGAGGCATTCACCCTGACCTTTACCGGCTCTTCTGTGGAGGCGGATCAGAATAATGCCCTGGATTGCACGCTCCGGGATGAGTTCCTCGGGCTGGATATTTATGCCTGTATCGGGGACCCTGATATCGTGTTAAGCGCATTGAATTCACCGGCAGGCCCGGATATCGCCAACGTAATATGGTCGGTGGATACCAATGATGACGGAACGATAGACAGTATTTTAGATCAGGGGCCAGGTGCTTTTACCTTAACGGTCAGCAGCCCCAATTCCGGGAGATATTTTGTGGAGATACAAACCAATTCAGCCCAGACCTATACGGACGATATCCTGATCACCTTCTTTGGAGTGCCAGGGCCTATCCGAGTAGACGTCCTGGACGACCTTTCCGACAGCAATAACGTGGAAATTGTAGTTCAGGGGGAAGGTAGTTACCAATACGCCATCAATGGCGGTCCTTTCCAGGATTCCCCCGTATTCCTTGATGTGCCCCCTGGCCAGAACACCCTCATCGTCAATGACAAGAACGGGTGTGGCACTACCGATCCTCTCCCATTTCTGGTGGTGGGATACCCTAAGTTTTTTACCCCTAACGGGGATGGTATACACGACTCATGGAATATCCAGGGGATTGAAACCCTGACGGATCCGTATGTTTTTATTTTTGACCGTTACGGTAAATTGCTTAAACAACTGGACGAGACCAGTCCCGGATGGGATGGTACCTTCAATGGCCGTCCTATGCCCTCATCGGACTATTGGTTCCGCCTGGAGTATGCGCGTCCGGAAAATGGAGAACTGGTCAACGATGTGATCAGGTCCCATTTTTCCCTAAAACGCTAACTGCCTTGCTCAGGCAAACTAATTGGCAATACTTGCCTTGCTCCATTAGAAGTTCAGGGAGTACGTCAGGGTGTAGTATCGCCTGATGCGATTCACCGAAGCAATATTCAGGTCCAGTTCAAAAAGGGATTCTGAGGTATCCTGTTCGGTCCTGCTATAAGCAAAGTCCAGCCGGTGCGGGCCAAATGCATATCCCAGTCCGGCCGAATACCCTTCCAGATCGCTCCAACGCGCGTTATTCCTGTAGGGGCTCTGTTCATACCTGTATCCGCCCCTCAGGCTTAGACCGCTGATCCGGTATTCCCCACCCAGCCTGTAGGTTGAGACCCCGCCAAGCTCCTGGGAAATAAATATATTTTCCGAATTGAAATCCGGGTCGGAGGAAGGTCGCAGCTCGGCCCGGGACATATCCTGATAGCCGTAATCAAAACTCAGCAGTCCCTGCCCCCCGAATATCAGTGCCAGACTTCCCGTATATTTAGCCGGGGTAGCGATAGTATATCTCGGTATATCTCGGATACAGGTTGATAATACCGAAATCAATAAAAGTGATCTCCTGGTTTTTATCGGGAAAATCAGAATTAACCCGTTGGGATAATTCATCATTCAGGTCATACCAGGTAGGTGACTGGTAACTGGCACCCACGCGGACTACTTCGCCCAACTTGGCGATGGCTCCAAGGCCAAATGAGAATCCACCTCCCCAGGTTCGCAGGAAATTGTCGAAATATCCCGACTGAATGTCGGATTGAGGATCATAACCGGTCTCGTCCATTCGGGTCACCCGTTCAAAGAGAAGCGAGTGAAAGTTCAGGGAGGCCCCCATGTAGAGAAAATCCTCATACTGTGTTGCAAAATTCATTGTGAATTTGCCGTTATACCCGTTGGTGCTTTGTACATAGGTCTGGTTCACCCTGTCATAGGTTGCATTGGAGAAATATTCAGTGTTGTTGTCATCCGCCGGATCAACCGGGTCTATATATCCCGACTGAAAGCCCAGAAATGCCTGCTGTGCCCCAAACCCAAGGCTGGACCCGATGTCCAGATAAGCATCTTCAATGAATTCGTTCTGGCCAACCCTTAGCGGGCCAAGGGGTACGCCCTGTGCATAGGTCAGAAAATACTGGTCTATGCCCACGGGTGAGTTTCCACGAACAATGAAATCATCGTCCAAGTTTGCCACAAGGTCATAATTGATTGCAAGCGACATTTTTTTCCAGGGGGAACCACTGCGGTTGCGGAAAACCCATATACCACCTATCTGGTTAAGCTCAAGGGGGCTGCGGGTGGTTTGGGTAAAGGTCCCATTGAAGGTTGCTCCGTTCTTTCTGTCGTATACGCTACCCGTTATACTGAATAGCCCATTGTTGAACACAGCTGATCCTGCAGGGTTGATACCCAGGGCAGAAATCTCCCCGCCCAGGGCACCAAATGCGCCGCTCATAGCTTGGTAGCGCGCGGTTCCCTGAACTTCTTCAAGACTGTATCTCAAAACCTCGTTGATGGTCTGTGCACTGGCAATAGTACATACCATAAGCAATATGAAAGTGATGATACGTTTCATTGGAAATGATTTTCTTTATTTAAAAAGGAAATTGTTATTGGTTAACGCGTCCGCCAGATCGCCCACTTGAACGGCCTCCGGAAGATCTGCCGCCGCCGCCACTACTGCGGAAACTTCCCGAGGAACGGCTACTACTGCCGGAACTTCGGTAGCTGCCGGAAGAACGGCCCGAACTGCGGGAGCCTGAACTCCTGTAGTTACTGCCACTGCTTCTGTAAGATCCTCCCCGGCTCCTGGAAGAAGGGGTTGAACCCCTGTAAGTATTTCCCCTGCTTTGAGTGGCTGCTCCGTAGGGATAGGTACTGCTTCTTCCGGAATAATTATTTCCCGATCTGCTCCTGGCATTGCTGCCGGTAGCGTTTCCGTTACGGGAAGACCTGTAGTTCCTTGAGTTACCGGTGTAGGTTCGTGAATTCCTGGATGCGGTCCCATAGCGCGATGCCGACCGGGTGGTCCGGCTGGTCCGATAGGCCTGGTTGCGGGCAGCTGCCTCCCTGCTGGTGCTGCGAACATTTCCTGACCGGCTGCTGCTTACGTCGAGATTGGAACGGCCACTGTTGGTGCGTAGTGAACTGTTCGAGGCTAAAGCAGACCTGGAACTGATTGAGTTGATGTTGTTATAATTTCCGTAGTATCCTCTGCGTCCGTAGGTGTAGCCATACCTTCCATAGTAGGGATAGCCCCATCCATAACCGGGATAGCCCCATCCCCAACCGGCACCCCAGCCCCAGCCGTAATAAGGATATCCCCAGCCCCAGCCGCCACCCCAGCCTACGTTGAAGCTGATGGAAACGTTGCTTCCGCTGTCACCCCATCCGGCATAGCCACC
>JARRLI010000334.1:0-2926 GCA_037387145.1 Robiginitalea sp.
CTAAATAGCACCCTGATTCTACTATTTGTTCTGGTGAGCATCCTTCCGGGAAGGGCCCAGGAGCTCAATTGCACTGTGACGGTCAATTCAGACCAGGTATTTCAGACAAATCAGCAAGTTTTCAGGACCCTCGAACGGTCCCTAACCGAATTTATCAACAAAACCCGTTGGACCGATAAGGTATTCCAGGAAAACGAACGGGTCAACTGCCGTATTTTTATCACTGTGACGAATTTTGAATCCAACCGTTTCCAGGCCAACATACAGTTGCAATCCTCCAGACCAGTGTATAATGCGAGTTACGAAACCCAGGTATTTAATTATAAGGACAACCAGTTCAATTTTGAATATATTGAATTTCAACCCCTAGTATTTAACGAAAACGTTTTTGACTCCAACCTGGTAGGGGTGATTTCATACTATGTATATATGATGCTGGGCCTCGATGCGGACACCTTTCAGCTTGAGGGCGGTACCGAATATTACAAAAAAGCCCAGGGGATCGTTACCCAGGCACAGGGAAGCAATTTCGCGGGTTGGGGCCAAACCGCTTCAGATAACCGAACACGGTTCCAGCTTGTGGACAACCTGCTTTCAAATACGTTCCGGGAATATCGCATCGCCCTTTACAACTATCACCGAAAGGGGCTGGACATCATGGCCGACAACAACAGCACCGGAAAACAAATCATAGCCGGTTCACTGCGCCTATTTGAGACCCTGAATCAGCGGCGACCGAATGCTTTTTTGATCCAAACTTTTTTCGATGCCAAATCGGAAGAGATCCAGAACATATTTTCTGACGGGCCCAAAGTTGATATCGTACAGCTGAAGGAAACCCTGAACCAGGTGGCTCCTTTTTATGCCAGTACCTGGAGTCAAATCACCTATTAACCGCATTTTTTTACAGGGGGAACTTGTATCTTTACGGCACCCAAAAGCATAACTTGCGGTGCTCACACGATTATCCATACAAAATTACGCTCTGATAGACGATTTGAGTGTGTCTTTTTCAGAAGGCTTTACCACCATTACGGGTGAAACCGGGGCAGGGAAGTCCGCTTCGCCACGACGACCGCAAATGCATAGTAGAGGCGGAATTTGCCCTCGGCCGATACCCTGCACTTAAAGACTTTTTTTGTGAATTCGACCTGGATTACGACCCCCAAACCATCCTCAGGCGGGAGGTTCAACCCAGCGGAAAATCTCGTGCATTTGTCAATGACAGCCCGGTTACACTGGATATTGTAACCCGTTTGGGAAGGAGGCTGATCGATGTACACTCCCAGCACCAAACCCTGGAGCTTACCGAACACGATTTCCAACTTCACGTGGTTGATGCCCTGGCAGGTAATTTGCAGGTGCTGAGCCGCTACCGGGAGGTTAGGGAGTCATATCTCAGTACCGGGAGACAATTGGAGGCCCTGAAAACTCAGCGGGAAGAGGTTTTCAGAGAACAGGATTATAACGAATTTCTCCTGGAGGAATTGGAGAAGGCCTGTCTTGAAGAAGGGATGCAGCAAAAATTAGAAGGTCGCTACGCTCGTCTGAGCAATGCGGAACACATCATGGAAACCCTTGGAGAGGCTGGACAGGTATGTGCGGAAGAAGAATATGGATTACTGAGCCTCTTGGGTAAACTTAGGCATCTAAGCACAAAGCTGTCAGAATTTGGACCCGCCTATGAAAGTCTGCATAGACGAATCCAGTCACTGTATATCGAGTCAGATGATATCGCTCAGGAACTACAAGACCTGCTGGCAGGGCAGGAAACAGATCCGGGGCAACTGAAGGCCGTAAGCGGCCAGCTACAACTTTTGTATGACCTGCAAAAGAAACACGGGGTTTCCTCAGTTAATGAGTTAATTGGGATCTGCGATGTACTTCGGGAAAAGGTGGACAAAACAGAAGATCTGGACCAACAGATCAAAGAGCTGGAAGAATCCCATGCCGGCATGCGAGCAACACTTGAAGAACTAGCCGCCAAGCTACATGAGAAACGCACGGAAGTCCTTCCAAAATTCACCGGGGAGTTGCAGAAGCAACTTTCATTACTTGGAATGCCCAATGCCGCATTCAAATGGCGGCTGATCCAGGGCACGGACTATGGCCCGGCGGGCAGGGAAACCCTGGAATTATTATTCACTGCGAATAAGGGGGGGCAATACGGCCTGCTGAAAAAGAATGCCTCCGGGGGTGAGCTGTCGCGCATCATGCTGACTATTAAGTCAATTCTTGCTTCCTATGAACCACTGCCGACCATGATGTTCGATGAGATTGACACAGGGGTATCTGGTGAGATCTCCACACGAATGGCAGAAATTATGCAGGGAATGTCCGAACACATGCAAATTTTTGCGATCACCCATCTACCACAGGTGGCCTCCAGGGGGCAACAGCAATTCAAGGTTTATAAAGAGGATGAGCAAGGACGCACCCACACGCGGATGAAGTTGCTGGATCAGGAAGAACGTCTGCAGGAACTGGCGCTTATGCTGGGGGGAACGAGAGCTTCCGATGCTGCTATTTCCCATGCACGGGAACTTCTAAATTAAAAAGGTGCGAGTGGGGCGAATTCCGCCCGCTCCTCCCTGCTTATATTTTCTTTTTAAATATCTTTGGAACCTTAAACATATTGATTTGCTATGGGCAATAATCTACTGAAAGGAAAAAAAGGAATCATCTTCGGAGCATTGGATGAGCACTCGATCGCGTGGAAAACAGCGGAACGGGTCTTTGAGGAAGGTGGCACATTTGTGCTTACCAATGCACCAATCGCCATGCGTATGGGGAAGATCAATGAGCTCGCGGAGAAAACGGGTGCTGAAATCATTCCCGCTGATGCAACCAGTTCGGAAGAACTTGAAACCCTGGTTTCCCGTTCCATGGAAATTCTCGGGGGAAAGCTGGATTTTGTCCTTCATTC
>JARRLI010000335.1:0-2904 GCA_037387145.1 Robiginitalea sp.
AAATCCTGAACGTTCAGGACGAATTAAAGGAGCTTCTCATGTCACTGCTCAGGGAGAAGCGCAATTTAGAGCGTGAAAACAACTCAAAACTCCTGGACCTGGAGAAAAAAGTGGCCCTCTTTTGTATTGAAGGATTGCTCGAAGAGCTGTTTACAAAATACGAGGGTCTTGATGATGTACAGGCCTATCTGAAAGACATAAAAAGGGATATCATTGAGGATCTCAATGGGTTCCTGGAAGATATTCCTGAGAACTTCCTACCACATCCGAGCTCAGGATCCGGCATAACAAAGTATGAGGTTAACATTGTCGTCGATAATACTGATTTAATGGGAGCCCCTATAATTGCAGAGCTTAACCCGACCTACAACAATCTTTTCGGCAAGGTTGAGCACGAATCCCAGATGGGCACTCTGGTCACCAATTTCACATTTATAAGAAGCGGGGCCCTACACAGGGCCAATGGGGGTTATCTTATTTTACCCATGAAGGAGCTCTTGCTCAATTATTTTTCGTGGGATAGCCTTAAGCGGGCGCTGAACAATGCCGAACTGGTGATCGAAGATGCGGGAGAACGCTATGGCTTCCTGACCACGAAAACACTAAAACCGGACCCGATTCCGCTGAATGTGCAGGTAATCCTAATAGGTTCATCCTGGCTTTATCTGCTTTTACATTGGTGGGATGAGGATTTCAGGGAACTCTTCAAGGTCAAGGCGGAATTCGATACTGTAATGGATTTGAGCAAAGAACGGATTCTTGAATTTGCTATGGTTTCCCGGAGGATTTTAAAGGAGCACGACTTATTGCCCATGGGTAAAGAGGCGATGTGCAGATTGGTGGAGGAGGCTTCGAGATTAGCAGGTGACCGAAAGAAGATATCCATCAAATTCAGGGAGATTCGGGACATACTCAATGAGGCAAATCACTATGCTATGTTGGCCGAGGAGTCTGTGATCGGAGCCCACCAGATTGATAAGGCGGTTGCATCCAAATACTACAGGTCTAATCTCATTCAGGAAAAGATCAACGAGATGATTGATCGTAACCAGCTCATCATTGAATTGAAGGGCTCCAAGGTGGGTCAAATCAATGGGATTTCACTAATTGAATTAGGGGATATATCATTTGGCCGACCTATAAGGATTACGGCCACTATTGGTACTGGGAAGGAAGGTATACTAGATATTGAACGCGAGGCAAAACTGGCAGGCCCCATTCATACCAAAGGCGTTCTTATCCTTAACGGATACCTGCTGGAAAAATACGGAAAGGATAGTCCGATCAGTCTGGCCGGGAGCCTTGTATTTGAACAAAGTTACTCCGAGATAGAGGGGGACAGCGCATCGAGTACCGAATTGTATGCGCTTATTTCAAGCCTGACGCAAATCCCACTGAAACAAGGCATTGCTGTCACCGGATCTGTAAATCAGAAAGGGGAGATTCAGCCTGTTGGTGGTATAAACTAAAAGATTGAGGGGTTTTTTGAAGTTTGTAAAATGAAAGGATTGGATGGTGAGCAGGGGGTATTGATCCCTGCGGCCAACAAGGACAATCTCATGCTGAAAAGCGAAGTGGTTGAAGCGGTAAAAAAGGATCTTTTCCACATTTGGGCAATACGAACCATTGACGAGGGATTAGAATTGTTAACGGGTATTCCTGCCGGGAAGATGAAAGCAAGTGGGGAATACACGGAAGACACCATACATTTTAAAGCATTCCGGCGCATCGATCAATTAAACCGTGCACTGAAGAAATATTCAAATTCCAAATAAACGGTCTTTTAGTCGGTTTGCTTGGAGATAGTTCCTGTCGGATTTGTCTAAAAGTGTCTTTTTAAACTACGGCTTTAGAATACAAAAAAAGTAAAGATATGAGCGTCCCCTGCAAAAAACAGGCAGCTCCTAAACAGCCGGAATTAATCAGCCTGCTCTGTTATAGTAAAGGTCTGCAGCATCCCTTTTTCAGTGCTATTCGGTACTTCTGAGATCAGGACATAGGTACCTGGTTGGAGCATTACCTCAAAATAGTGGATACTGCCTGCCGGGCCATCATTCGCCCCTCCCATAAATGTAAATCCATCCGGCAGGGCGGAACTCATAAGTCCGGTCGGGGTAGCCCAGTTTATCCAGGCCTCAAGAGCCTCCAGGTCTGCCCCATCTTCCATACGGGCCAGATTCACATCGTGTCCCACAAAATTTTCGTGAACTATCTGATCCCCATAGGTTACCTTGAAGATGTTTTTCCCAGTCTTGGGCTGGCCGTTCCAGCTTATTCCGTCCTGGCTCTGTATATTGATGTCGATATCGGCAATCGGAGCGGACAGGCCGCTATCTTCTTCTGTAACTATAAGTTCCTTTGCCATCCCCATGGAGGTGTGGAAGCGCCCGTCGGGCATTCTAACATAGCATTCCATGATATAGTATCCGGGTTCCAATTTTACGGTACTAAAGGCTGTTTCATTTGGGGAGATCAGTCCGGTTCCCCCGGAAAATACGACCTGGGAAAACCATTCCGGCAGTTTGCCGAACGCTTCAACGGCTTCTTCCATCTTGTTTTCCATGATCAGGGACATGCCTTCTTCAAAAGCAGGAGCCACTTCTGCTATGGTATTTTCGATGGTAACTCCTTCGGGATACTTGTCCAGGAGGATAAAATGCGGTTCCGTGGACTGATTTTTGTAGACGAAGGTGTTCCAGCCAGAGGGGATGGTGTCCGGGGCATAAAATTCCATTGATTTAGTGACAACTTCCACCACAGGCGTTTTTTCTACTTCAGGAACTGCCTCAGAGTCTTGCTTTTCCTTAGGTTCTGTTTTACAACCTGAGATAAAAACAAGCATGAGAGAAATGAATAGTACGCTTCGAAAGTTATTTGAAATACTCATAAAAGGTGTTGATTAGG
>JARRLI010000336.1:0-1108 GCA_037387145.1 Robiginitalea sp.
TAGAGCTCCCATCCAGGGTCCAATGGCGAATTTCCTGTATGGAGCCCAGGAACGTGAAGAACTCGTCCGTGTCCACCAGATAGCGGTCAATTTCATTAAAATCCTGCAAGAGCATCTGCCCCCATTTGCTGAAGTCAAAAAAGGATTCCGTTTTCGTTCCATCCTGATCAAGATAGGCTTCATACAGGCTGAAAAGCAGTTTTGTAGGGGTCGCATAACGCAATCCGGAGATCTGTTCCACGAAGTTCTCTATGCTGAGTATTTGAGGGGCCAGCAGGCTTTTTCCAGCCTTTCCGGCCATAAGGTTCCTCAGAAAGAACCCGGCCCTCTTGCTGGGGAGTATAAATACACAATCCTCCGGATGGGCTTTCCAGAGGGTGAATTCATCCAGCACAGATTCAAGGAAGGATTGCATAGGTATAAAAATAAAAAAGCCCCGGCATTACGCCAGGGCTTTTTAACCTTGTTAAATCTAGGACTTAGTTGTTGGGAGTTTCTCCGTGGATTTCAACCCTACGGTTAGTCCTTCTTCCCTCACGGGTATTGTTATCTGCAATCGGACGGTCTTTACCGTATCCAACAGCGGACATCCTTTCAGATGGAATACCTTTCTCGATCAGGTAATTCATAACTGATTGTGCTCTTTCCTGAGAAAGTCTCTGGTTTATTTCGGCGCTACCAGTGCTGTCTGTATGCCCTTCAATTCTGAACTGTACGTTTGGATAGTCATCCAGGATATCGGCAATGTTAGCCAATACCTCTTCTGACTGAGGCTTGATTGTTGATTTTCCAGTATCGAACAGGATCGTCTTAGCGTAGTCAAGAAGTGCCTTGCGGACAGATTCTGTTACCTCTGGGCAACCATTGTTGGCTACAGTTCCAACCAGGTCTGGGCAGAGATCATCTTTGTCTGGAACACCATCTCCGTCTCTGTCTGGCCATGGGCATCCGTTGTTTTCAGCAGGACCTGCCTCATTAGGACAGTCATCATCTTTATCTGCAACACCGTCTCCGTCAGCGTCAGGACAACCGGCAAGTGCCACGAGCCCTGGAGTGTTAGGACAAGCATCGTCTTTGTCGATTACTGTATCCCCGTCAGAGTCAGGAC
>JARRLI010000336.1:1164-5040 GCA_037387145.1 Robiginitalea sp.
ATCCTCGATACCGTCTCCGTCGCTGTCAGGGCAACCGTTGAATGCTTCCAATCCGGCAACTTCTGGGCAGGCATCATCCTTATCGTAGATGCCGTCACCGTCGGTGTCAGTTCCACCAAAGCGGATACCGATACCAGCCATGTGCTGGAAGTGGGTTACTCCGTAATCTTCGAAGGCGTGCTTGTACATGGACTGAACATTCAGGCCAATAAAGTCATTGAACCAATAGTTGAATCCTATACCACCGTTCACAGTACCAGCTCCAATCCCGTCTACCCAGGTGTAACCACCTCCGAATTCTACGAAGGGCTCAAACTTGGTGTTCTTGAGAAGGTTGTATTTAATGGTACCGTCAATAGCGTAATGTGAAACAGAGTTGTTTAACTTCAGATCACCGAGCTTGTCGATTCGGTTCAGAGATCCACGAACACCTAAGGAGAAGCCGTCTCCTACATACCGAGAGATTCCCAGATAGGAAACTGAAGGCAAGACATTCCAGTGGTCGTTTGCATTGAAGTACTCATCGAACAACCCTCCAGTATCATATGAGGGGAGGAAAGAGGCAGGATCTGAATTAGTGGGGTAAACGTCTATAGCGTTTATACCGATCGTGAACTGCCAGGGATTATCCTCATTCTGAGCTTGGATGTTGTTGAACCCTAAGATTATAAGGGCAACAACCAATAATCTGCTAAGCTGTTTCATGTTCAAATTTTTAAGTTTAAGTGTTTATCAGACGCAAATGTAAGTTGTTAAAATTTATTAACAAAATCAATTTCCTATTTTTTATTCTTTGAATTTAAGGTCAAATACCTAATTATACCACCTTCAGTTCTTTACCTACGGCTGTAAATGCATCTATGGCTTTATCCAGATGTTCACGTTCATGGGCAGAAGACAGTTGTACTCGGATGCGGGCCTTGCCTTTGGGAACTACCGGATAAAAGAATCCGATTACATAAATGCCCCGATCCAGCAATTTAGCGGCCATTTCTTGTGAAAGCTTGGCATCGTACAGCATTACTGGCACAATGGCCGAGTCACCGTCAACGATGTCGAAACCAGCTTCTTTCATTCGTTTCTTGAAATAAGCCGTGTTTTCGTCCAGGCGCTTTTTGAGGCTGTGATCTTTCTCAAGCAATTCAAAGACCTTGATGGAGGCGCCCACAATGGCAGGTGCCAGGCTGTTGGAGAACAGGTAGGGCCGGGAACGTTGCCGCAACATTTCAATGATCTCCTTTTTCCCGGTAGTATAGCCTCCCATTGCACCGCCAAGGGCTTTTCCAAGGGTTCCTGTTATGATATCGACTCGTCCCATGACTCCTTTTTCCTCCAGGGTGCCGATCCCGTGTTCCCCTATAAACCCGGTCGCGTGGCATTCGTCAATCATCACCAGGGCGTCATGAGTGTCTGCCAGGTCGCAGATATCATCGAGGGGGGCAACAATCCCATCCATTGAAAATACACCGTCCGTCACAATTAGCTTGAACCTGGCCCCGTCTTTATCCGCCTGTTTTAACTGGGACTCCAGATCTTTCATGTCCCCATTGGCATATCTGTATCGTTTTGCTTTGCACAGGCGTACACCGTCTATAATAGAGGCGTGATTCAGCGCGTCTGATATAATGGCGTCCTCAGGCCCAAGAAGGGGCTCAAAAACACCTCCGTTGGCATCGAAGGCGGCTGCGTATAGGATAGTGTCCTCGGTACCGTAGAAATCCGCTATTCGTTTCTCGAGCTCCTTATGGATATCCTGAGTTCCGCAGATAAACCGCACAGAGGACATCCCGAAGCCCCGAGAGTCAAGTGTGTCCTTGGCGGCCTGTATCACTTCCGGGTGTGCTGACTCCTGCCCTGTGGAGATTTTTATAACCGGTCCCTGAGAGGAGGTAATGATGCGTTCTTGTTTAAAGAGACCTGCCTCCCGAATGTCCTGGAGTTCTTTTTCTAGATGTGATTTAATGGATCCGTACATAGTTACTTATATGAATTCTGGAGTGATATCCTTTTGGTCTATATATATAATGATGGCAGACTCGATGGTACGCCCTGTTTCCCTGAGCGCCTGGCAATAGGCCTGTACTTGCTCCCTGTGTGTATTCCTGCGCTGACCGGTCTTGTAATCCATTACCGTCACCCCGCCTGAGCGGAAAACAAGCCTGTCGGGCCGTAAAATTAATCCATTTTTTGCTAGGATCTCCAATTCATTCCTTACCTGGGATCCGGGGCTGAAATATGGAATCAACAAGGGGTGTTCCACTACCCTGCTGAGGATCTCAAAAATCTCCTTTTGTTTCTCCACGGAGATCAGGCCTTCCCGTATCAGTTGTTCCACGGCAGGGGTAATATCTTCTGAGGTGCTGACCAGGCTGAGGGCATAGTGCAGAACAGTTCCGAATTGCATTGCCCTTGTCTGATCGGGGTCCCATACAGATCCCCATAGGATTTGGGCCCTTCCCGGGGCTCACTGCTGCTGCGCCCTCTGCTGATGACATAGAGGGCCTTTACAGCGCGCGTATGTGCCACATAGAGCAGGTTGAAGGCGTCCAGTTCCATTTTTTCCTGTTCCTGGGTATAGTATTCAGGAGCCGGGGGTTCATACTCCAAAAGGGCTTTCTTTTGACCCACCAGGATATTTTTGAATCCTGCGTACCGATCGGGATCTACGGGAAGCCATATTTTCGGGTTCTTTTCATAATAAATTAAAGTGTCTGCGAAAGGGTAGATTACTACCGGGAATTCCAATCCCTTGGACTTGTGGATGGTCATTAGGGTTATGGAATCAAACCCTTCAGGAGCGAGGATGCTCAGCCTGTCTTCATTTGCACGCCAGTAATCCAGAAAGGCCTGTACTGAAGGCTCTTCCTTCTGGCCCACTTCCATCACCAGATCCAAAAGGAACATAAGATAGGCATCTTCCTCTGATCCCAGATCAAACTGGCGTATGGCTTCCTCCAGCAGATCGTAGACGGGTTTTAACCTGGAATGGTCCGGATTAAAACCGTATGAATCATTGAGAAGGCCACTGACACCCCTTAGGTTTTCTGAAATCCACGAATGCCTATCCTCAATATCCCTGCTCAGGTAGAACAGCATGCCGAAGGCGTGGTTGTCATCTTCCGGAGCCAGCAGGTAGTTGAGCAAATGTATCAGGAATTGTACTCCCGGATGCTGTTTTAGCAGCAGTGTTTCTGATGAAATCACAGGGATGCCTTCCTGTATTAGGGTGTTGGAAATAAGGACCCCTTCCTTTCTGCGACGGGTCAGGATGCAAATATCCCTGTAGGCAAATCCTTTTCCTCTGAGGATTTCAATAATTTCCAGGATGCGGGTGAGGTATTTCTCTTCAGGTAGCTCAGCTTCTTTTTCGATAAAATCCAGGCTTACCAGGCCGGTCTGGTCATTGTTGTGCAGCTGTTTGGACCCCTCCCGGAACAAGGATGCATAATCACCCTGATTCATGTAGCTGCTGATATGGGTGAAAAAATCGTTATTGAATTCAACCAGTGGCCTGTGGCTCCTGAAATTTTTTGGAAGCATCTCTTTGTAGGCTTCCAGGGCGAATGGATTTCCGCGTCCGTCAATGAGCCCCAGGAATTGTTCCGCTTTGCCACCCCTCCATCGGTAGATAGCCTGCTTGGCATCGCCCACTAGCACAAGGGATCCTTGCTGCCCATCTTCATCTGACCCCTGCAGCGCATTGCTGATCAGCGGGATCAGGTTGGTCCATTGAAGGCGGGAGGTGTCCTGGAATTCATCTATGAAGTAATGGCGGTAACGCTCTCCCAGCCTTTCGTATATGTAGGGAGCAGGCTGATCCTTAAGTTCTTCTGCGATAATGGCGTTGAACGATGATATGGGCAGGAACCCCCCCTC
>JARRLI010000337.1:0-2721 GCA_037387145.1 Robiginitalea sp.
ATTTCAAATTTAGCTTACGAAGATAGCCTATTCTAATTTTTAAAGGCGGAAATATAGAAATATGAGCTTATTTTCTTCCCAACAGGTTGATTACATAACCGATTGAGAAAAATGTAAAACCTACCAGGCTTATGGGAGGCAGGCCCCCATGCCAGCCTGAGGGGTTCATCCATCCTTTATAACCCATGAAAAACAGGTGTATAGCAGCAAATAACATGGCGATCAGGAGGAATTTGCGGGAGGTGATAAAACGAATAAACGCCTGGTCTTCCCTTAGAAAAGTCTGGAAACTAAGGTTATAGGCCCAGAGCACCACAAAAGAAATGACCCCGCCCAGCATGCTGAGCCCCCCTAAGGAGGTAAGGGTGCCATCGGGCTCGAAAAAGGCGCCATACACAGCGGGATTAAAGAGCAGAAAAGACATAAGTGCGTGGATAAGTACAAGCAAAAAGCCTGTCATACCCAGCGCCTTGCGGCTGTTCAGCCAACCTTCTGAAACCTTCACCCCCTTATTCAGTATAAAGAAGGGGAAATCCTTCCAGGGCACCGGCCCCAGTATGTGGTAGCGGAGCATTGCGTAAAACAATGATAGCAATATGGTGAAACCTATGATCGGACCGGCAGCGTTTTTGGGTTTCATGATTTCAAGCTTGTTTCTGCCAGGGAAAGTACGATTTTTTCGATTTGCAATATAAGCCAAGCATTAGAGAGGATTTCATTGCAAAGCGCATAATATCCCAATGATTCCGTGTCACTTTCAATTATAATAAAGGCTCCGTATATTAGACTTCTGGGCTTTATGGATCCTGAAATGACCAGATTGGGATCCCAAGAACCCAGATCAGGTATTTCTTAAATATACATTTCCGATGAAAACCCTATTCCAGTTCCTTCCATTCTCGGCAGCGAGACTTCTGAGAATCCTTTTTGTGCTCCCTGTCCTGCTCTTTGCCCAACAGACCGACAGTGAAGCCCTTACCCGGGCAGCATCCGGTTTGGAGTTCCGTGGTATCGGACCTTCGGTCATGGGTGGGCGTATTGCCGATATTGCAGTGCATCCGCAGGACCCCAGCACCTGGTACCTGGCGGTGGGTTCAGGCGGGGTCTGGAAGACCTCCAACCGGGGGACTACATGGGAACCGGTATTCGATGACCAGTCCTCCTATTCCACCGGTACGGTGACCCCGGGGTCACGGACATTGAATTCGACCCTTCCAACCCGGATGTGCTCTATGCAGCTGCATATCAGCGGCGACGCCACACCTGGTCCCTGTTGGCAGGAGGTCCGAACTCGGGGATCTACAAGTCCACGGATGGGGGAGATTCCTGGAGAAAGGTTATGAAAGGGCTTCCCAAGGGGGATATGGGCAAAATTGGTCTGGCGGTAACCCCGGCGGATCCCGCCCTGGTCTATGCAACCATCGAGGCAGGACCGGAAGAGAAAGGGTTCTACAGGTCCCGGGATAAAGGGGAGAGCTGGGAACACCACAATAGCTATACCTCAGGGGGTACCGGCCCGCATTACTACCAGGAACTGGAGGCCTCACCTGAAAACCCTGACCTGGTCTATCAGATGGATGTGTTTCTGCACATTACCCGGGACGGGGGCAAAAACTTTGAGTACCTCGGTACGGGAAGAGAAAAGCACAGTGATAACCACGCCCTATGGATCGACCCCAATGACGGGGAACACCTGATCGCCGGCACCGATGGCGGACTTTATGAAACCTATGACCATGGAAATAGCTGGCGGCATTTTCCAAACCTGCCCATCTCTCAGTTCTACAAACTTGCCCTGGATACATCAGAACCGTTTTACCAGATCGTAGGAGGAGCGCAGGATTTGGGAACGCTGATCGGGCCTTCCCGTACTATGAATGCGGAAGGGGTGCGCAACAGGGACTGGTTTGTGCCCCTGGGCGCGGACGGGTACGATGCTGCCTTCGACCCGGAAGATCCCAATACGGTTTACATGGAGATACAGGAGGGACTGCTGCACCGGTACGACCACAATAGCGGGGAGGTCTTGAATATACAGCCGCAACCCGGACCTGGAGACCCTCCGGAACGCTGGAACTGGGATAGCCCGGTCCTGATCAGTCCACACGACAATAACCGTTTATATTTTGGTTCTCAGCGGCTCTGGCGCAGTGACGACCGGGGGGATTCGTGGACCGCGATCAGCGGGGATCTGACTACGAACACCAATCGGTACGAGTTGGAAATGATTGGTAGGGTCTGGAGCGTGGATGCGCTGTACGATATGGCAGCCATGTCCAAATACGCCACCCTGACGGGGATTTCAGAATCACCCCTGGTGGAAGGGTTGCTGTATACAGGTTCCGATGACGGCCTGCTACAGGTCAGTGAGGATGGGGGCCAGACCTGGCGCCGCAGCGGATCCCTTCCCGGGGTCCCGGAGCGATCCTTCATAAATGACGTTGAAGCCTCCCTTCATGATGCCAACACTGTTTTTGCAGCGGTGGATGCCCATAAATTAGGGGATTACCGCCCTTACCTCTTTGTGAGCACCGACAGGGGCCGCTCGTGGCGGTCGATCACAGGTGACCTGCCTGAAGAGACCATTGTATGGGTACTGAAACAAGACCACAAGGATCCAGATCTATTATTCATCGGAACGGAATACGGTATCTATTTTTCACCTGACCGGGGGAAACAGTGGATTCCTCTCAAAGGTGGGGTGCCCACTATACCTTTTCG
>JARRLI010000338.1:0-2626 GCA_037387145.1 Robiginitalea sp.
TCTGCACTCCCACCAAATGAATACGCCGTTGTTGTCCCCGCCCTGCAGGCATACTCCCATTCTGCCTCAGTGGGCAACCGATAAAAATTCCCTGTCATGGCGGATAACCATTCGCAAAATTTTGCTGCAGCATGTTGTGTCATACATACGGCGGGATAGCCATCAGTCCCCATTCCAAAGCTCATATCCATATAAGGCGTGGTGGCACCAGAAACTGCATCCACATCCAGATCGACCTCCTGTGCAAGGGGTGCCTCCTTTTGATAAGTGTCGATATTGCGTTCCATGAACAGGGTATAGAGGTCCCAGGTAACTTCAAATTCTGCCATCCAAAAAGGTGCAATACTGACCTGATGCTGAGGTGCTTCGTCAGCAAGATGCCCCTCCTCTGTCGGTGTGCTCCCCATTACAAAGGTCCCTCCCGGGATGAAAACCATCGACAGGGTTTCTTCTGTTCCCGGCAGTTGCTGTGTATAATTTTGTTGCCCAAAGCCATAAGGAGCCGCCAGGAATAGTAGGAGTAAGAGCCTTAAACGGATTTGTATCATGAAATTAAGGTAACTATTTTTTATTAGCTTATCCTTCCCTGTGGGAATCAGGAATCATAAGCGATTTCTTATAACGGTCCATTCCTCCCACTGAGGTACTACTCTAGAACCGGACCGAACGCTTTTTCGATAAAACCTGGGTGCTATCGGACTTTGAGGAGGTTGATACTAAAAATCCCCTTCGCAGACACCTCTGCCTGGTATCTGCCCTATATTTTGTTCTTAGAATGCATTTGGAGTCGGAATCACAACCTTCACCTGTTTGATTATTCCCAAAACCGATTCTGCTCATAGCTAATGCATTTATCGGTATAACAGGACCCGTAGAGTGGAATCTTAAGATTGATGAGTTGCCATTCAGAGTCGATTAAACAGCTCATCCGGCAGCTGGCGAAGCGCAGACCTGGCTTCTTTCCATTCTTCAGAATCATGCCTGTCTAAAACCAAATCTAACACGGATTCGTTTCTGTTGCCATATTGGTTTCGGTCCGTGAGTTTTGCCGCCGATTGCGCAATGATTTGATTCGTGTCGAACTCAATAATCGGCTCTAAATACTTTACCCGGAATGATTTGATCTCTTCAGCCGACATGCTGAGAACTTCTCCCTTTTCGGCAAGCCTGATATCCTGATATTCAGGGACTATCGACTCGCGGACATACAACCGTGTGTAAGGCCCGAATCTTCCTGAATTATCCCGGTCCACAACAAACTCATCTTCATTAATAAAGGCAAAAGCATAATCATCCTTTCCTATATATCGCCTTTCACCCCTAATGGTAAGTACTGGCGGACTGGAATTATGGTTAATATTAAATTGTTCAGTTTCTCCCTGAGACCCGTCGAAGCCCCGTACCTCCCCGGTACCTTCATCACTAAATTCAACTGAGTTCCCCTCCAACCACCAGGTCCCTTCGATATTCTTAGAAACCAAATTGCCGGACATGCTCAGGATCATTTCATTGAAATTATCTTTCTGTTGTTTCGAGGCGTATCTCGAAAACATGGCCAGGTAATCTTTAATAGTTGCATCTTTTCCCATCTGAGGCCCGACATAAGGGAATATGAGCTCCCAGTTATTTTGTTCTGCTTCAAAATATGCCACGCACATCAAGGGGCCCCATCGATAGTCCCTATGGAGTAAGGTTTCTCCATATCGCTCAAGGGTGAGGAATCCATAGGTCCGGCCTTTTGCCACAACCACATCCTGCACTTTAAAATGAAGTGAATCCAGCGTAGCCTGCAAAGACGAATAGTCAGTCTCATCTACGGGAATGTTATCCAACAAAACCAGATCCCCATCGAGTATACGCTGCTTAAATTGATCCGTAGCCTCAAGAACAGGTTCTTTATACTTGTCCATATTCTCTTTGGCCCATTTGCGTAAAACGGCTTCAGGAATAAGCGGAGCCATGTTTTTGTCGTTGGACAGCGATTTACATAATAAAAGTGAAACGGGGATGTTTTCCCCTGGTATAAGCTGATTGGTAAATTTCCATCCTTCATATGCCGGATCCCGAATAGCATACAAATCCTGGACCATATTCCTGACCTCGATGGTTTTGGCAGCCTCATCGATAAGTACATTCTCCTCAAACGCATTTGAGACTCCGTAAACCATTTCTAATTCCATGGCCAGCGTCCCAATCGTGTTTACAATGATACTCTTCTCAGAATTCTCGTCCAATCCGGAAAAGTCATAGTTGCCGTTAAGATTTAATGCAATTTTGGCGTACTGACCGCCCCCGTAATTTTGTATTTCTGAAACTTCAATTAGTTCAGCAGTTACCTGAGCATTTCCAATGTCAACAACATTTAGTCCCTGCAATGTCATATCATATTTCGTTGTAATCTCAGGGTGGGACCACATCATTGTCAGCGCGTGATTGCGCGAGGATATTGTTTTCACATAATGCTCCAGTGCATTCTGAAGCTTTCTGGTCTTGAGTGCTTTACTTTCTCTGGGAAAACGGTCTGAGAAGCTGTCAACAGGGTAGTATTCAGCATTTGCAGCCAGAGCCTCGATCTGGGGGCGGGGGAAGTCTTCTCCTATTTCCCTCCACAGGGCATCGCTTATCC
>JARRLI010000339.1:0-4803 GCA_037387145.1 Robiginitalea sp.
CCGTTGGGACTTCCTCAGTAGCCGCAGCCAGGTATTGCTTGCCCCAGGTGGTTACCTGCCGCCCTACATATCCTTGAGGTTTTCCTAGGGATTCCAGGCCTGCAGCGCTGTAATCAACCTGATGCAGTTCCACAAAAGTATCCAACCATGTATCGGCTACCTTCCGGAACCCGGTTGGGGTGATGTTCCGCTCCCGGGCTTCCTTTTCTGTAAGGATGATCCCATCTACCTTTTCCATGATATAGAAAGGAGCCCCCAGAATATCGGCATCTTCCGAATAGGCATATACTTCGGGGATTTTGTCGAAAACCTTCTTCAAATTATGCAGCACTTTGAACTCGCGCCCCATATCATGACCCCGTTTTGGAGCGGAAAAAGGAGGTCGGCGAAGCACGTATTCCCTTTCCCCGATTTTTAGCAGGTAGGTAAGGTTGGAATACCCGTTGTAAAATTGCCGGACGCTCATGGGGCTGCTTTCATCAGTGACAAGCCCCTGATCCAATAAAAACCTGAGAAGGTTTTTCTCCGAAAGTTCCTCTCCTTTCCGAACCGCAGTTGTCAGATCATTTTCCGGCATCCCTATGTGGTCGTGTATTTTTTAACGGTACTTTTTCCCAGCTGACTCATATGTAACTCATCGGGCCCATCTGCCAGACGCAGCGTCCTGGCAGCAGCATAAAAATGTGCCAGGGGGGTGTCGTCACATACCCCCTTGCCCCCCATGATCTGAATGGCCCGGTCTATCACCTTTAATGCCATGGACGGTGCCACAATTTTGATCATAGCTATCAGGTCCCGGGCTTCCTTGTGTCCAACTTTGTCCATTTTAGCTGCGGCAGACAGCACCAATAGCCTCGCCTGTTCAATCTCACAGCGGGAACGTGCAATGTCCTGGCGAATGCTGCTGTACCGGTCCAGGGTTCTGCCGAACGGACTGCGTTCTAAGGCCCTTTGGGACATCAGTTCCAGGGCGCGCTGCGCCAGTCCAATGAGCCGCATGCAATGGTGGATACGGCCGGGCCCCAAACGCCCCTGGGCGATCTCAAACCCCCGGCCTTCCCCGAGGAGGATGTTTTCTTTTGGCACCCGTACCTGGTCCAAAACGATTTCGGCATGCCCTTCCGGTGAATCGCTGTAACCGAAAACATTCAACGAGCGAACAACGGTTAGGCCCGGTGTATTCATAGGGACCAGAACCATGCTTTGCTGCAGGTGCCGGGGAGCATCAAAGTCCGTTTTACCCATCACTATGGCAATCCTGCAATTGGGGTCCATTGCTCCCGAAGACCACCATTTTTTCCCTGTGATGACATACGCGTCCCCGTCAGCCACAATAGCCGTCTCAATATTGGTCGCATCCGAGGAGGCTACTTCGGGCTCAGTCATTAAAAAAGCCGAACGGATCTCACCGTTCATCAACGGATGCAACCACTGTTCCTGCTGTTGCTCACTCCCATATCTTGCAAGCACCTCCATATTCCCAGTATCCGGGGCGCTGCAATTAAACACCTCAGAAGACCAAAGTATCCTGCCCATTATTTCGGCCAGGGGTGCATATTCCAGATTGGTGAGCCCCGGACTCAGATCTCCATAACCCCTGGGCAAAAATAAATTCCACAGCCCTTCCTTCTTAGCCTTTTGCTTTAAAGCATCCAGCCCCGTTAAAGCATCCAGCCCCGGCCATTTTTTCCAGGCATTGGCCGGATCGCTGTGAAATGCCTCTACATCTCCAACTACAGGATGTATGTTGGTTGCTATAAAGTGCTTCAGTTTCGCCTGAAGCTGAACAGATCTTTCGCTATGTTCAAAATTCATATCGTCTTAATTTAGCTCCCGCAACCGATTAACCCGAAACCATGTATCCCCCGTCAGCCAAAAAGACACTACCTGTTATGTAGGACCCTGCATCGGATGCCAACAGTGTGACCACGCCGGCCATTTCATCCGGATCCGCAATTCGGCCCAAAGGCAGCATTTTGGTAAATCCATGCACTAACTTTTCATTGGACCACAATCCCTCGCTGAACTTTGTCTTGATAAGACCTGGGCAAACAACATTGGCTCTGATGCCGTAACGCCCCCATTCTTTCGCCTGGTTTTTGGTGAGCATGATAAAGGATGATTTGGTAGCACTGTAAAGTCCCAAACCAAACCCCGGTCGCAGCCCTTCCACGGAGGAGATATTGAGAACTTTCCAGTGGCCCATAGTAAGGGTTAATAGCCGCATTATTGACCAGGATATCGATCCTTCCGAAATGCTCGAGGGTTTTGGAAACAAGGTCTTTTCGCTCCCGGGTATCGCCTATATGGCACTGGATTGCAATTGCCTCGAGGCCGTCACCCCTGAAGGCTTCAGCAACGGCATCCACAGATTCCTGCTTTCGGCTGCTGACCACAACTTTAGCGCCATTCTCAGCCAGGCCCCTGGCTATTGATTTTCCTATTCCCTTGCTCGACCCGGTTATAATTGCAACTTTCCCGCTCAGGTCAAATTTTGATTTTAAGCTACCCATTTATTATTGATTGCTGATGTATTTGTTTTAAGCTTTATGTTCCCACAACCTGCTAAATCAGAGGTGTGTTATTCGATCATCTTCGGTTCTGCAGCCACGGTAAGTACGTCCTCATTGGTCAGCACTTCGGCCAAAGCCCTGGTTTTTGGAAGTTCGTATTTGAAATAGAACTTCATGGCATGCACCTTACCGGAAAGGAACCCGGCGGAATACCGGGAGTCAACTGAATCCAGAAGGCTCTTTGCTCTAACAGCCATTTCCAACCAGATCCAACCGATTACAATATTCCCAAAAAACTCCATAAAAACCGTAGCATCAGAGAGGAAGCGCTTGTAATCCCCTTGCAAGGCAAAAGGCATCAGAAATTGAAGTACTTCCCGGGCCAACTCCAGTTTGGCACCTAATTTTTTCGCATAGGGTGCGAGGTCTTCGTACTGGGAAGCCACCTTAATGGTTTTCAGGATTTCATCGGACAGCAACTGTACTGGTTTTCCCTCCGACATGGTAACCTTCCTGCCAAGGAGGTCCATGGATTGTATGCCCGTGGTCCCCTCGTAAATCGAGAAAATACGGATGTCCCTGAAATACTGCTGCAGGATAAAATCCGAACAAAATCCATATCCTCCCAGTACCTGCAGGCCGTTGCTGACTGCAATGGAGCCCGCCTCTGAAGGATATGTCTTGGCAATCGGGGTAAGAATTTCCAATAGCAGCAGGTATTTTTCCCGTTCTGCCGGGTTGGGATGGGTGGTGGACAGGTCCTGATATCTTGAGGCCAGCAACACCAGCCCCAGGCTTCCCTCAGCCACCACTTTCTGATATAACAACATGCGTCTGACGTCCGGATGATTGATGATCAGGGTCTGCTGCTGAGAAACATCTTTTTTGCCGGTACTGGTAAGGTCCCGTCCCTGAGGCCTTTCATTTGCATAGGCCAGGGATGCCTGGTAGGCAGCCATGGTAATGGCAGCAGCGCCCCGCCCGACCGCTATCCGGGCACCATTCATCATCATGAACATGTATTTCAATCCCTGGTTGGGCTCCCCGACAAGCCAACCTCTGCAGTCTTCCTTGTCTCCGAAGGATAGATGTGTGGTGCAATATCCTTTTTGGCCCATTTTTTGAAAATCACCGAGTGTTTTAACGTCGTTTGAGGTTAATTCTCCGTGTTTATCAAGCCTGTTTTTAGGTACGACAAACAGGGAGTTCCCCGGGGTTCCGGCGGGTGCACCTTCAAACCGCGCCAACACCCAATGAAGATCTTTTGCCCGAATATCTTATAGCAGTCCTGATCCGGAACCGCCGCGGTGACGATGTCAGACAAGGAGCTGCCGGCCTGGGGCTCAGTCAGACACATGGTCCCTCCCCAATTTCCGGAGATCATTTTTGGAACAAATGTTTCCTTGAGTGCTGCACTGCCAAAATGCACAATGAGTTCAGCCGCCCCAAGGGTCAGCCCGATGTAGCCCGGTAAATGATTGTTGGCAGCTTCCTGAATATAAGCTGCCGCTGTCACAACCATATTTGGCATTTGCAACCCTCCCGTTTCATAGTCGAAAACAGAGGAAACCAACCCCATTTCCCCTCCCTTTTTCATGTATTCCCCTACCTGGGGATGCACCAGGATCTCCCCGTCCTTAAAATGAGCAGGGTTTTCATCCATCTCACGGAAATAGGGGTAAAGCTCTTTATCGGAAAAGGACTTAACTGAATCCAAAAAAAGTTCCACGGAACTTCGGTCGTAATCCTTAAACCGATCCTGTTCCAGGACGCTTTGAAGGTCGTAGACTGAGTAAAGGAGGAAATTCAGGGTTTGTAGGTCCACATATTTTCTGGCCATAGCACATCTGGAATTGGTAGAAGTTGAAATAAATATAACCCTAAATAAGTATACGGGTATTGTTAGGACTGCCAAATCTGGACTGAAGACTATTTTTTGGAACTGCGCCAGGCTGTTGTCAGTTGCTTTTCAGCCCGCCATGCTCATTTGAGCAAACCCGGAACCAATGCCCGTGTTGTTGGACATCGGGTAAGGTGCTCTTTGCTTAAAGTAACCTCCCCCACATGCAAGGCGCTGCGGCAGTATCCAAGGGGCCCGAAATTTTAAAATTTTTATAAAGTGGGGTTAATA
The DNA here is from genome assembly GCA_037387145.1 of Robiginitalea sp. Taxonomy (GTDB): domain Bacteria; phylum Bacteroidota; class Bacteroidia; order Flavobacteriales; family Flavobacteriaceae; genus Robiginitalea. Next base: position 4,645 of record JARRLI010000339.1, read on the forward strand.
TTGTTAAACTGTTCCTAATAGCTGTAGCAATTGCCGAAGTACTCCGTCTATTAAGTAATCATCAATCAAAACAACCTAAATCAATGTTAACCCAGGCTAGCCCAATCTTATTTAAGGCGATCAAAGTATATGGCCTCGGCACAATCTTCTTTGAATCGA
>JARRLI010000340.1:0-2389 GCA_037387145.1 Robiginitalea sp.
GTAATGGGAGTAGGCTCGCTGCAGTGGTTTTGTATTTACGGTTCCTGATTAAGGAATTCGTTGATCCGCTTCTGTGAGGCTTCCGCCCGCTGGATGATAGAGGTGAGCCACCCCACGATGGCTACCGGCCATGTCAGCATGTTTACATAAAGGATAAACTCTGCGATGGTCCCTATAGATTCGATTTCCCCCTGCAGGTACTGCATGCCTCCCACATAGATAACGAAGATATTGCTGACCCCGATCAGGAGGATCATAAGAGGGAAAAACCAGGCATTGACCTTGGCCAGGTCCATGCTTTTCGTTTTGCCTTCCAGGGAAAGGGCCTGGGCCTGCTGGTTAATGCCCGGCTCCATTACGTAGGCTTTGATGACCGAGATCCCGGAAAAGGTTTCCTGCGCAAAAGTGGAAAGGTCCGACAGGAATGCCTGGACCCGGGTGCTGCGTTTGTGGATGATACGGCTGATCCAGTAGATCAGTACAGACAGGAATGGCAAGGGTACCAGGGCGTAGAAGGCGATGGTTGGGGCCTTTATGAACATTAGGGGGACCAGGCAAACAAACAGTGTTAGTGTTTGCATCCCGTACATGATTGCAGGACCGGCATACATGCGAACCTGGGTTACGTCCTCACTAATTCGGTTCATGAGATCCCCAGTGCGGTGGGTCTTGTAAAAATTGAGATCCAGGAGCTGATAATGGTCAAAGACCTCATTCTTCAGGTCGAATTCAATATATCGGGATACATTAATAATAGTCTGTCTCATCAGAAAGGTGAAAAACCCAGATAGCAGGGCGGCACCGATAATGACCCCGATAAATTCCATAAGTTGCTGACGGGCAACTGTTTCGGTAAGTTCTGCCGCCAGATATTTTTCTACTACCTCGATTATTTTCTTAACATAGGAAGGCATGACCAGTTGGAAAACCCGGGCAATAATGGTGATGATGATACCCAGGAGCAGCTTTAACCAGTATTTCCGAAAATATTTATTGAGGTGTCTGAGTTCTTTCATTCCGGTTGGGCGTAGCAGCAGGTTCAGGAAGTGCCAGAGCAAATATAGGGGATTGACAGGGACTGCAATGTTATAAGAATGATAAGATAAATTTTCCGTCCTGTTTAAAATAGATTGTTATTTTTGCGACCTGTTATCGCTACAATGTTCTTTGCATGTTAACAAGAAGGCACATCCGGGTAAAGGTCATGCAATGCATCTATGCCCTTGTTCTATCAAAAGCTGGTTCTCTTGAACAGCAACAGAAGTTGCTGAACCGGAGCATAGCCCAGACCTATTCCCTATACCTGCTGACCCTGTCATTACTTAAAGAAATCCAGCATTTGGCGGCATACCAGGTCAAAAAAGGTTCTGACAAATACCTTACGAACGAGGACCAAAACAGCCCATTGCGGCTTAGCGAAAATGAAATTTTACTTCAGATAGCCAATAACCCTGAGCTGCAACAAGCCCTTGATAAAAGGGATCTCAAGCATTGGTATCTGAATGAGGAATACGTTAAAATCTTACTTAAAGCTATTCTTACAAGCGATCTATATGGCACTTATGTAAACGAGCCGCCCTCCTTTGAAAGTGATCAGGCGTTCCTGATAAGCGCATATCGTGAGATTATTGCCCCCAATGAGAAAATATATGAATTCCTGGAAGACGAAGGTATTACCTGGGTGGATGACATCCCATTGATCAACAATTAATTAAGAATGAGGAACTGGAAGCCGAAATGGAAGGTAAAACGCCGAACTGGGATAAGGAACGCATCGCCGAGATGGATGCCATTCTGCTAAAGATGGCCATAGCGGAATTACTTTTCTTTCCCTCCATCCCTGAACGCGTCACTATCAACGAGTATCTCGAAATCGCAAAGGAGTATTCCACCCCCAAAAGCAGCATATTCATCAATGGGGTACTCGATAAACTCACCAGGGACTACAAAGCCTCTGGAAGGCTTAAAAAAACAGGAAGGGGCTTATTATAAACAAATATTCTTTAATTTTGCGTCGAACTAAAATGTTATCATCATGAGAAAAGCAACCCTCATTCTAGGAGTTTTGGCAATCACAGCCTTTGTATCCTGCAAGGAGAAGGCTTCTGAGAAAATCGAGGAAAACAATGTAACCGCTGCTGCTGAACGTGACCTGGCCGCTAAAAGTCTTCCGGTTATCCAATTTGAAGAGCGGGAATTTGATTTCGGAACGATCGAACAGAATACCCCTCAGGAACACACCTTTACCTTTACCAATACCGGAGAAGCCCCGCTGATTATCACCAATGCAACCAGCAGCTGTGGATGTACCGTACCGGATTACCCGAAGAACGTACCGATCCAGCCAGGTGAAAAAGGTGAACTTGTAGTTAAGTTCAATGGCTCTTGG
>JARRLI010000340.1:2404-2872 GCA_037387145.1 Robiginitalea sp.
GTCACCCTAAATACGAATACCGCTTCCGGGCAGGAAATGCTTCGCATCAAGGCTTTTGTTAACGCAAAAACGCGGGATGCATCGAATTTGGGGCCAGTTTCTACCAACTAAGCGGAACAACAAATTAAACAAACGAACCAATGGGTGATCTTGGACAATTTCTACCTCTGTTACTGATCTTTGCGGTGGCCTATTTCTTTATGATCCGGCCTCAGATCAAGCGTCAGAAGGATGAAAAGAAATATGCGGAAGCCTTGAAAAAGGGAGATAAGATTATCACCAAAAGCGGATTATATGGCAAGGTGGTAGACCTTAACGACAAGGATTTCTCCTGCATTATCGAAACCATGGCCGGGCGGCTTAAGTTTGACCGGTCCGCAATTTCCATGGAATTGAGCAAGAAACTGAATACCCCCGCTAAATAGCAGGGGATTCTTCGAGGGAAGAAGGAAAACATCGGCTGGGGCC
>JARRLI010000341.1:0-3244 GCA_037387145.1 Robiginitalea sp.
GGTCTTCACGTTATCCTGCATCAGGACAACTCTGCTCCGTTAGTGGTTACCTCCATAGCATATCATGTGGGCGCCAAGGATGAAGATCCCGAGCGTACCGGTTTCGCTCATTTCTTTGAGCATTTACTTTTTGAGGGAACTGAAAACATAGAGAGAGGAGAATGGGATAAAATTGTTTCGTCCAAAGGAGGAGCAAACAATGCCACTACCAATGATGACAGAACATTTTACTACGAAGTATTCCCGTCTAATGCGCTGGAAACAGGATTGTGGATGGAATCAGAGCGTCTGCTTCACCCCATTATCGAGCAAATTGGTGTAGACACCCAGAATGAAGTGGTGAAAGAAGAAAAACGTCTCAGAGTTGATAACCGGCCATATGGGAATTTAATTACGGAGATCAAAAAGAATCTATTCAAGGTTCATCCGTACCGCTGGACACCAATCGGATCCATGGAACACCTGGACGCAGCTACCCTAGAAGAATTCCGGGCATTCAACGAAAAATTCTACATCCCTAACAATGCGGTACTTGTAATAGCAGGAGACATAGACATAGCGGAGGCCAAAGGCCTGATCGAGGATTATTTCGGAACGATCCCCAGCGGACCTGAGATTGAGAGGAACTTTCCCAGGGAAGCGCCTATTACCGGGGAGCTCAAAGCACAGGCTTTTGATCCAAACATTCAGATTCCGGCTATAATAGCCTGTTATAGAACCCCTTCTTTCAAAACCAGGGATGCACGCGTCCTGGATATGATCTCTACCTATCTCAGTGGCGGAAATAGTTCCAAACTATACAAGAAGCTGGTCGATGACAAAAAGATGGCACTGGCAGTGCAGGCCGTAAATCTGAGTCAGGAAGATTATGGTATCTATGCCATATTTGCCCTGCCACTTGGTGAAACTTCCCTGGAATCCCTGGTAGTGGAGTTTGATGAGGAGATCACAAAACTCCAGTCGGATTTGATTTCGGAAAAAGATCATCAAAAAATACTGAACCAGTATGAAAATGGATTTGTTAATGCAAATTCCTCCTTGCAGGGAATTGCAGGCTCGCTGGCCAATTATTACCTGCTTTATGGGGACACTTCCCTTATAAACAATGAAATTGAGCTGTACAGATCCATAACCAGGGAGGAGATCATGGAAGTGGCCAACAAATATTGAAAGCCCAGTCAACGACTTCTTTTGGAATACTTGCCTGAGCAAAATTCAAAAGACCAATAATCAAATGAACAAAATCGTTTATACCATCGATTTTCTTTTCGCTCGGGCCACCGTCAGGGCTCAGGTTGACAGGAGTCAGGAACCCAAGGTTGGACCTGTTCCAGAAGTAAAGCTCGGGGAATCAGAAACCTTTGAATTACCTAATGGGCTTACCGTTATTGTGGTTGAGAATCACAAACTGCCCAGGGTATCCTATACCCTTACAATTGACAATCCTCCCCATCTTGAAGGAGAAAAGGCTGGTGTTAGCCAACTCATGGGTAGTTTACTGGGTAAAGGGTCTACATCTATTTCCAAAGATGATTTCAATGAGGAGGTTGACTTTATCGGGGCCACCATCAATTTTAATTCGTCCGGGGCTTTTGCAGCCGGCCTTTCAAAAGGAACAGGACAGGCTCCTTGAAAATCTCAAGTCGAATGAAAAAAGTGTGCCTGCGGCCGCCAGAAGGGTAGAAAGTGCCCTGGCATATGGCACAAATCACCCCTATGGGGAGTTCCTCACAAAAGAAAGCGTGAGCAGGGTTTCGCTGGAAGATGTCGTTAAATATTATCAGAATTTCTTCGTTCCGGCCAATGCGTATCTTGTCGTTGTCGGGGATGTTCAGTTCGAATCAATAAAGGAACAGATCATCGGTCATTTTGACCCTTGGTTAAAAGCAAGCCCCCTGGTTACTGGTCTCGCTGAACCCAGGGATGCTCAGTATACGCAAATCAATTTTATTGACATGCCTAATGCCGTTCAATCTGAGATAGCCGTCGAAAACCTGGTGGACTTGAAAATGTCTGATCCGGATTATTTCCCTGCCTTACTGGCCAACAAAGTTCTGGGGGGCAGCTTCAGAAGTTACCTGAATGCCTCTTTGCGAGAAGACAAAGGCTATACCTACGGAGCCAGATCCTCGATTGGGGCTGATAAATATGCTGCGAGGTTCCGTGCATCGGCAAGTGTGAGAAATGAGGTTACTGACAGTGCTGTGGTTGTTTTTCTCGATCAGCTGGAACGAATCAGAGATGAAGAAATTGATCCGGAAGAAATGGAAATCGCCAAGGCTGAATACGTGGGCAGCTTCGTTATGGCACTTGAACGACCTGAAACCATAGCAAGGTATGCCCTGAACATTCTGATAGAAGATCTCCCTGAGGATTTTTATACTACCTATCTTGAAAAGATCAATGCCGTGACAGCTCAGCAGGCACAAGCTGCGGCACAAGAATATATTTCACTTGACAATGCGCGTATCGTAGTAACTGGCAAGGGCAGCGATGTTCTGGAGAATCTGGAAAAAATAACCTTTAAAGGCCAGGAGATCCCAATTAAATATTACGACAAATACGCCAATCCGGCGGAGAAACCGGAACTGGCAGCTGCCGTACCCGAAGGGGTAACGGTACAAACAGTGTTAGACGCTTATTTTGAGGCCATTGGAGGAAAGGCTGCCGTGGACAAAATAAAATCGCTTAAACTGGTCTACGAAGGTACCGCCATGGGGAGCACCATAAAATCAGAAGAACTCCGCACAGCTGATAAATACGCTCAGACCACCTACATGAACGATGCTCCCATGATGGGTGTAATCTCCAAGGGAGACGAGCTGTATATGAAACAGGGAGGCAACAAGGTGCCCCTTCCTGAAGCTATGAAAACAGACATGCAGAAAAGCATCGGAATATTCGTGGAACAGGCTATTGCCCAGAATCCCGAAGCCAGGCTGGTGGGAGTGGAGCCCCTGGCAGACAAAAAAGCCTACCGCATTGACGTACCCGGGGAAACGGTAAAGGCCAGTTATTTCTACGATGTCGAGACCGGGCTCAAAATCAAGGAAGCTACCGTGATCTCCATGAATGGACAAACCCAGAATCAGGAGACCTCCATTATGGAATACCAGGAAGTGGATGGGATCAAGTTCCCCTCATTGAGGGTCGTTCCGATGGGTCCCCAACAAATTGAAAGTAAACTCCTGGAGGCCTTGATAAACTATGAGGTTCAGGAATCTGACTTCAATTAAAATTCCTC
>JARRLI010000342.1:0-2964 GCA_037387145.1 Robiginitalea sp.
AAACCATCAAGATCAAAATGCCCAAAGGTGCTCGCGTTAAACTGAATGTGCGCCACGGTGAAGTTAAACTTGCCAATAATGCCCTGAACACAAAAGCAACCTTGTCATACGCAAGGTTGCTTGCCACCAATATCGATGGCAGGAACACCTATATTCAGGCCCGCTACACCCCTGTCAATGTCAAACGATGGAACGGCGGGCGGCTGCAGGCCGATTATTCCGAAGGGGTTCAACTAGATGAAGTAGGGGAGCTGAACCTCGAGGCTAATTCCTCTATTGTCACGATTGATCGCTTGCTGTATGAAGCTACTATAAACAACAGGATGGGAGTGCTGGAGATTGGATCTATCGCAGAGGATTTCAGGGATATGTCCGTACTGGTGGAATATGGGGAGTTCAAATGCAATTTGCCCCGGAGCGCCTACCAGATAGAGGTTGCCAACGACCGGTCTGAGGTAGCCTATCCTGATTTTCTCAGCTGGAGCACTTCGTCAAATAAGGGGCAAATCAAGGTCCAAAAAGGCTATAATCAACAAAAGGACAGTGGCCGATCCATTGTGATCAATGCAGCCTATAGTGATGTTTCACTGCAAAAATAATCCCTCAGCCTCTTTACAGGCTGGGCACTACTTTCCTCTCAGGCCTGGCCGTCAGTGCGCATCTTCTTTTAAGTATTCTGAAAAGTTTTTCTTGAATCGGTTCAACCGCGGAATCGAAATGTTCTGGATATAGGGATTGTCGGGGTTGTTCCGTTCGTAATCCTGATGATAGTCCTCCGCCCTGTAGAACTCGGTAAAGGGAGTGATCTCAGTTACTATGGGGCTGTCGTAAACATTATTCTCTTCAAGGGCATCCATGTAGGCCCTGATTGTCTTTTGTTCTTCGTCGTTTTTATAAAAGGCAATGGAACGATACTGCCTGCCGCGGTCCGGCCCTTGCCGGTTAAGGGTAGTCGGGTCATGTGATCCGAAAAAAACCTGAACCAGTTCAATATAGCTTATTACTTCAGGGTCGTAATACACTTCCACGGCTTCTGCATGACCCGTACGCCCGTAACTCACCTGCTCGTAGGTAGGGTCTTTTTCCGGCCCCCCGGCATACCCGGATATCACTTCGGCTACCCCTTTGACACTTTCGAAAATCGCCTCCACGCACCAAAAACAACCACTGGCAAAGTAGGCTGTTTCATACTCGGATAAATCCTGTGATGCTTTTAAGGTGGTTTGGGCCCGGGACCCCTCCATCGGTTCGGTTGACTTATTTCCCCTGGAGTGGCAGGCATTGGTTGAAAAAAAGAGAATGCCAACCGCAAGAATCCTGAATATGTGGTAACAGAAAGAAGATTTGATATGCAGGCACATCCCATTTTGGATCCTTCTCTGCCTTTGCCAAGGTACTGCGAAGTAGATCTTTCCATAGACAATCAGGAACTGGGGGAAGCACTTCAGGATGCGACGCAATTCCAGGAATACCTGGCCCGGATCATGGCGCGTAACGGGGCTGATGTCCTTTATGGAGGATACCTTGAAAGACGCCGGCTCTACAAGGATTTTACGCATTTCAACCCTAAAGGGAAGTATGCCAGGGAATACCATCTGGGTGTTGATTTCTGGGCTCCTTCCGGGACCGGGATATATGCGCCCTGGGCTGGAAAAGTGAGTAGTTGGGCAAACCGTTCCCTTCCCGGGGATTATGGGCCTGTAATCATCCTGGAGCACCAGCGCGCCGATAGAAAGTTGTTTTCCCTTTATGGACATCTATCTGTAGATAGCCTGGAAGGGATTTATGAGGGGATGCCCGTTCGAGCCGGTAGGTGTATAGCCCGGCTGGGAAGCGTTGCGGAAAATGGCGGCTATGCTCCACACCTGCATTTTCAGTTGATTTGGGATCTGCAGGGATATCAAGGGGATTACCCTGGTGTCTGCGCCCTTCCTGATCTTCCATTTTACGGTCAAAACTGCCCGGATCCTATGGATCTATTGGGCTATTTCTAGGGCTGCGGCATCGACCAACAACCAATTCTGACGATAAGAAGTGTACAGGTATGAATTCCCTGATCGATACTTTCAGGCCGATTGTCGAAGCTTTGGTCAATTGGCGAGGGATATGGGCCTTTCACCGAATTGACCCGACCTTTAAATCCAACTGCTACGTTTTTTATATAACAAAAGTACGCGAGATGAAAGTCCTAATCACATTATTGACCATGCTGCTGTTCGCCTTTTCAGCATACGCACAGCAAAAACCGATTGAGCGGAAAGTAGATGTAATTACAATGGGGGTAGTTCCCGTTTCGCAAATCAAAGTAAAAAAAGCTGCGCAGACTCAAAGATTTGTACGTTTATACCGACGTCCCAATACCCGTGTAAAACGAGCGCTGTCCTTCACTACAGTCAAAGATCGCCCTAAGGTAGCTTAAGGACCAGGGTCCTGGACAGCCGCCATTGCGGGCTCGAGAATTTCCCAAACAGTTTCGGCCACAATTTCATGCCCTTCTGCGGTAGGATGAATGCCATCCTGCTGATTCAGTTCGGGAATACCTCCTACTCCATTGAGCAAAAACGGGATTAGAAAGACCTGATGTTTATCTGCCAGATCCGGAAAGATCTTTCGGAATTCAACTGTATATTCCGGACCCATATTCGGAGGTAATTGCATCCCCGCGAGGACGACCTTTACGCCCGGATATTTATTTCGTACAAGAAGGATCATCTCCTCCAGGTTTTTCCGAGTTTCAGAAAGGGGAATACCACGGAGCCCGTCATTGGCTCCGAGTTCCAGTACAAAGATCTCCACGGGTTGGCGAAGCACCCAATCCAGCCGGTTCCGCCCGCTGGCTGTGGTTTCACCACTCAGGCCTGCGTTTACCACCTGATAGTCATATCCTAGAGAATCCAGCCGTTGCTGAATCAGGGCGGGAAAAGCCAGGTTAGGATCCAGCCCCAGCCCTGCTGTAAGGGAATC
>JARRLI010000343.1:0-1684 GCA_037387145.1 Robiginitalea sp.
GACCGCCAAAGCTGTGGCCGGGTTCAAGAGCAAGGGGGTGAGCACCTTTCCATTCAATATATATCTGGGCGCAGCCGCTACCCTGGGTTCTATAATCGGGGCCTACATTGCGGTGGATATTCGGGGGGAGACCTTCAACCGTATCCTGGCAATCATCATGGTCGTAGTTGTGCTGATCATCGTCTTTAAGCCCAAGGTAAAGGTGGATGAGCTCCAAGAGCGCATCACCGGGAAATACCGGTGGATCGGGATGCTTGCATTCTTCTTTATTGGGATCTACGGTGGGTTTATCAATGCCGGCATCGGTTTTGTTATAATCCTCTTCCTGCATTATGTACACCGGTTATCCCTGGTGCGCACCAATGCCACCAAGGTGGCGGTGGTGTTTCTCTATACCCTGGCAGCCCTTGCGGTATTTGTGCTTAACGATAAGGTGATCTGGAAGGTAGGGCTGGTGCTGGCGCTGGGGAATGGACTGGGGGCCTGGTTCTCCAGTCGGATCTCGGTAAACAAGGGGGATGGTTACATCAAGATATTTTTGGTGGGAATGGTTATTGTAATGGCTGTCAAGCTCTGGTTTTTTACCTAACTTACTCTTATGGATAATACATTGGATTCCCTTTATTGGCGATATGCTGTTAAGAAATTCGATCCTGAAAAGGTGCTGTCTGAAACAAAACTGGATAAGCTTAAAAACGCCTTCAACCTTACGGCAACCTCATACGGGTTGCAGCCCATCCGCCTGCTGGTGGTCCGGGATAAACGACTTCAGGAATCCCTGGTATCCCATTCCTATGAACAACGACAAGTAGCCGAGGCATCCCATCTGCTGGTGATCTGTGTTGAGTTGAACATCGATACGGCTTATATCGAAGGATATTTTAAAAAGGTGAGAAGGGTGCGGGGCACTGCGCCGGAAATCCTGCAGCCCTACCGGGATGCCCTGGTCGATAGTTTTGCAAAAAAGACCCCGGAGGAGATTTATACCTGGGCTGTACACCAGGCCTATCTTGCCCTGGGTAACCTGCTCACGGTATGTGCCATGGAACGTATAGATTCCTGCCCGATGGAAGGTTTTATTCCGGAAGCGTATGATCGTATTCTGAAGCTGAAAGACCAGGGATTGACAGCGGTATTGGCCCTCCCTGTGGGGTACCGGTCTGAGGATGATGCATTTTCAGCATACAAAAAGGTTCGGAGGGAACTAAGGGATTCAATAATAACCATTGTAGAAGAACAAAAAAAGTAGTTTATGCCTGGCTTTGAATTATTTGGGGCGGATGAACGCAAGTCGGTATCCGAAGTGCTGGACACCGGAGTTTTGATGCGTTACGGTTTCGACTCCATGCGAAAGGATCGGTGGAAGGCTCTTGAACTCGAAGCAGGGCTTGCGCGCAGGATGCAAACCCGCCATGCACACCTGGTGAGCAGTGGCACTGCCGCCTTAACAGTCGCCATGGCCAGTACCGGGGTAGGGGCAGGGGATGAAGTCATACTGCCCACGTTTACTTTTGTAGCCAGCTTTGAGGCGGTCCTGGCCCTTGGTGCCATCCCTGTCCTTTGCGATATTGATGATACGCTCACCCTGGATCCAAAAGCCGTTCGCAAGGCCATAACTCCCGCTACCCGGGTGATCATGCCTGTTCATATGTGCGGTTCCATGGCGGACCTGCGGGCCCTTCAA
>JARRLI010000343.1:1732-3246 GCA_037387145.1 Robiginitalea sp.
CCCTTCAATCCATTTGTGACGAACATGACCTGATCCTGCTTGAGGATGCCTGCCAGGCCATAGGAGGGACCTATGAAGGAAAACCCCTGGGAAGCTACGGGGATGTGGGTTGTTTTTCTTTTGACTATGTAAAGACCATCACCTGCGGGGAAGGGGGCGCCCTGATCACCGATTCCGGGGATCTCTACCAAAAGGCCCAGGCCTACAGCGACCATGGTCACGACCATATTGGCTCCGACCGGGGTGCGGAAGGGCATCCACATTTGGGGTTCAATTACCGGATCTCAGAGTTGAACGCGGCCGTGGGACTTGCCCAGCTTGGGCGCCTGGACGACTTTTTGGCCATTCAGAAAAAGCATTATGGTCACCTCAGAAACGCCATAGCCGGGTTAAAGGGGATCCGTTTTAGGAGGGTGCCCGGGAGTGGGGTTGAGAATTATTCATTCCTGAACTTTTTCCTGCCGGAGGAATCCAAAGCACGAAGCACCCACAAGGCCCTGCTGGAAGCAGGATTTGACGGGGTTTTTTACTGGTATGACAATAACTGGCATTACTACCGTCGCTGGGAACATTTGACCGATTTAAAGTCCTTGTCCAAACTCCCCGAATCGCTCAAACAGCAATTCAAATCCGGACATGCAGGGCACTTTCCGGGATCCGATCACTGGATGGGACGTACCCTGTCTGTTCTCATAAAGCTTGGTTGGGACCACGCAGAATTGGAGCGGCGGGCCGGGATCCTGAAAGAGGTCCTTTCCCAGGGCTGATTAATAAGGCACGTAATCCACAATCTCAAGCCCGTACCCCACAATTCCGACCCTTTTGGTCTGTGTGCTGTTGGTCATTAATCGCATTTTATGGATACGCAGGTCGTGAAGGATTTGCGCACCAATGCCAAAGTCCTTGTTGTCCATTGGGATGCCCGGAGCCTTCATTATCCCTTTCTCCTGATTGTCTTTTAAGCCTCTGAGGCGTTGCAATAAATTGAAGGACTCACTTTGCTGATTGATAAAGACAATGGCCCCTTTCCCGGCCTGGTTCAGGGCACGGAACATATCGTCCAGTTTCTTCTCGGCGTCGTGGGTGAGCGTTCCGAGAATATCATTGTTCACCAGGGTGGAATTTATCCTGGTCAGCACTGGTTCCCCTGTTTTCCAGCTTCCCTTTGTGAGGGCAATATGTACCTGATCGTTTGTGGTTTGCTGGTAGGCATGTAGATGGAAGTCCCCAAAGCGGGTTCTAAGATCAAAGGATTCTTTTTTCTGGATCAGGCTGTCGTGCTGCATCCGGTAGGCGACAAGGTCTTCGATGGAGACCAGCTTCAGGTCGAATTTGCGGGCAACCTTCTGCAATTGGGGAAGTCTGGCCATGGTGCCATCTTCATTCAGGATTTCTACCAGTATCCCGGCAGGAGAAAAACCTGCCAGACGCGCAAAATCCACGGCAGCTTCGGTATGTCCGGTACGCCTGAGGACACCCCCATTCTTGGCCCGAAGCGGGAAAATATGCCCGGG
>JARRLI010000344.1:0-2702 GCA_037387145.1 Robiginitalea sp.
CACAACGACCTCCATGGAGGGTTTACTCTTATTTACATCGATCTTCAATTCCTCGATCCCCGCTATATTCTTGGTGTTGATGAAGGTTCGCATACGCTCCGCCATATTGATAAGCGTATCGTAGTTTTGCCCTTCCAGTTCTATGTTGATCGGATACCCTGCCGAGGGTCCAACGGCATCCTTTTCTACACTGATAGTGACCCCCGGGTAGATCCCCTTGAGTCCATCCTGTATTTTTTTCCGCAAATCTTCGCTGTCCCGCCCTTTGCGGAATTTGAATTCCCTCATCGAAAGGGTGATCTTACCCCGGTGAGGCATTTCGGCGGCAGAGCCTCCCTCGGTGAAAGGATTTTCTGCCCCCTTTCCGACCTGGGAAACAGAAGATTCCACAAGGAGATTCATCGCCCCTTTCATGTAAATATCCTCTTCGGCAATTCCGTAGACCCGTCTTTCTATTGCTCTGGTGATTTCATTTGTCTTCTCAATGGCTGTTCCCTGGGGGTATTCGATATAGACATAAATCTCATTTGGAGTATTGTCAGGAAAGAATTCCACCTTGGTACGTCCGCTTCCGAGGGAAGCTCCAAAACTTATAAAAGCACCTATAAGCAGCAGGACCATCGCCCCGGAATAAACAAATACATTCCTGCCTCGAAGTGCTTGCTTCAATAGTTTCTCATAACTGTTTTCAAGTTTTTTCAGGGTCCTTCGCTGGAATCGGTTCGCCGATTTCTTTATGAGATATCTGTACATCCAGAACAGCGCGGCCGTAACGATCATCAGGGAACCCAGACCCCTTACCGGTCCGCCCACCAGAAGGATGAAAAGACCCAGGCCACCTAAAATGATACTGAGGCGTATGAGTTGTTTCATGCTTAGCTCCTTCTCACCGATTTCCATGAAGTTCGAAACAAGCATGGAATTCATGAAAATAGCTACAAAAAGGGAAGACCCAAGCACCACCGAAAGGGTGATGGGAAAGTAGATCATGAATTCTCCCATGATCCCGGGCCACAAACCAAGGGGTACAAAGGCTGCTACTGTGGTGGTAGTTGAAATGATTATAGGCACCGCGATTTCCCCAATTCCTTTTTTTGCAGCCTTTGTACGCGGCATCCCTTCTTCTTCCATGAGGCGGTAAACGTTTTCCACCACTACTACTCCATTGTCCACGAGCATCCCGAGACCCATGATCAACCCAAACAGGATCATAGTGTTCATGGTGTAACCCAGGGCAGATAGGATCATAAAGATGATCCCGAAAATAATATTGTTCACCAGGTCGTCCACCTGATTGAGAGTTCGGCTTGTAGAATCATTGGCTACACTGATATTCAGGTCTGTAGGGAGGTAATCCGCCTGCGCATCTGCCAGGATGCTTCGGATCTTGTAAGAAGCATCAATGGCGTTTTTTCCGGCTCGTTTCTTTACGTCCAGCATTACCACACTCTCCCCGTGTTCACGGGCATAGGTAGTTTTGTCTTCCTCCCGGAATTTTACTGTGGCTATATCCTTAAGATAAATGGCGGAACCCTTTTCGGCCTTTACCACAAAGTCCTCCAGTTCGTAAGGCGTCTCGACCTCTCCCAGGATCCTAATCGTTCGCCTTTGACCACTGATTTTTAGGTTGCCGGCGGACATGGTCATGTTTCCATTTGCAATAGCGGAAAGCACGTCCTGAAAACTCACTTTAGCCGCCATCATTTTGTAGATATCCACAGCTACCTCTACTTCTTTATTTTGTGCTCCTCGGATATCTACTTCCTTGATCTCTGTAAGATCTTCGATTTCGTCCTCCAGAAGTTCGGCATAGTCCTTCAGCTGCTCCACCGGGTAATCTCCAGTGATATTCACGTTCAGAATAGGGAAGGATTCAGTGAGGTTCAGGTCAAAAACATTCGGTTCAACCTTTGCATTGTTAAAGACGGGCCAGTCTTCCCCGGCCTTTTCTCCATCCACCTCGTCCTTGACTTTCTGTTTGGCATTCTCCACTGAGATGTCCTCATCAAACTCCACGATGATCATGGAGTAGTCTTCCTGTGAGGTGGAAGTGAGTTCCACCACATTACTGACATTTTTCAGGCGGTCCTCCAGCGGGTCGGTTATCAATCGTTCAATATCCTCTGCCGTGTTTCCAGGGTAGATGGTGCTGATGTAGATCTTTGTCTCCTTGACTTCAGGAAAAGCTTCCCGGGGCATGGCGAAATAGGAAGACAGGCCGATAATGAAAAATATTCCGATCATCACATAGACAACAGAAGGGTTGTCTATGGCCCAGGAAGAAAGACGGAATTCCTTGTCTGCATTTTTCTTTTGTCTGCTCATACGGGGTTTATTATTTCAATTTCCTGTCCTTCACGAATTCGGCGGGCACCTTCCATGATGATATATTCTCCGGGCTCAATGCCCTTAAGTACTTCGATGAGCTCTCCCTGAGAAAGCCCTGTCGTAATAAATCGCTTTTCTGCCTTCCCTACCTGGTCGGAGTTCACATCAGCCGCTATATAAACAAACTGCAGGCCTTCCGAGTTCTCTGAAATTGTACTGGGAGGGATGAGCAGCGCCTGGGAATTGGAATAATCGTTGATTCTTACGCGGGCAGTCAGGTTGGGCTTAATGTTGCCCTCTTTGTTTGGCACAGGAATTTCGACACTGAAGGTGCGATTTGCAGGATTGATGAAATTCCCTGTTTGCCGCACATT
>JARRLI010000344.1:2724-3442 GCA_037387145.1 Robiginitalea sp.
GTGTGACGCCCTGCAGGTAACTTTCAGGCACATCTACTTCCACGTACATGTCTGATAGGTTGACCATGCGAAATACGGCCATGCCAGTAGCAGGATTTACGGTACTTCCCTCTTCCTGCATCACATCGTCTACAATTCCACTGAAAGGGGCGACCAGGACCGATTTGGCCAACTGGGCTTCTGCTTGTTTTACAGAATTTACAGCCGCTTCATACGTTGTCTTGGCTTGCAGGAACTGGATTTCCGAACCGATGTTCTGTTCCCAAAGCCGTTTCTGCCGTTCATAGGTGGTCTGCGCCAGGGCTCTTTGGGTTCGGAGCTGTTCCAGGCCTGAAGCGAGACCGCCGTCGTCTATTTTGGCCAGGACCTGACCTTTTCGGACCTCATCCCCTTCCTTGGCATAGACCTTTAAGAGGGTTCCCCCTATTTCCGGATACAACAGTACGTTTTGTTTTGTCTGCACATTACCCTGAAGATCCAGGTAGTGCTGAAATTCCTGTGGTTGTATTTCAAGAGTGCTCACCAGGGGTACATTTCTGCTGCTTTCCCTGCTGGCGATGACCGAATCTATCTTTCGCAGGGAGGCAGTCAATGACCGCTGCTGCTCGTAAAGTGAGTGTTTGCGTTCTTTTATTTCTTCCAGGCTTCCACTTTCAATAAGCTCGTTCAGAGAAGTGTCCGGGTTTCCGCTACAACCAGCAATCAACATTAAGAGGAC
>JARRLI010000345.1:0-2586 GCA_037387145.1 Robiginitalea sp.
GGTGAATGACCAGCAGGATCCTGCAAATACAAACCCTTGTGTCCCTAATGCAGATAGCCCTGCGTGTATAGACCTGGCCATAACGAAAACAGCCGACAACCTTCAGGTGGAAGTGGGTCAGGAGGTGGTCTTTACCATCACCCTGGATAATTTCAGTTCTGTAGCTGTAGCAGATATCGAAGTTGGGGACCTGCTGGAAACGGGCTTTGCCTATGTCTCTCATACAGCCTCCTCCGGGGATTATGATCCGGCAACCGGGATTTGGACTGTTTCCTCCCTGGATGCCCAGGCCTCGGTAACCCTGGATATCACCGTCACCGTGCTTGACAACGGGGTATACTCCAACACTGCAGAATTACTTGCTTCGGTTCCGGACGATGTGATACCAGAGAACAACCAAAGCACGGTTAACCTGCAGATCGCAGTAGGGGAAGGAGAAGATTTGGTACTGGAAAAGTTCGCCTCTGTCGAAGGGGGACAATTTATAAGGGAACGGGTTTCCCCACTTACAGGAGAACGGGTGATATTCCTGGTGATCCTGCGAAACGAATCACCGGATGTAACGGCCACCAATATTCGGGTGGAGGACCTGATCCTGCCTGTGGACCAGAGTGGGTTCGACTACCTCTACCACACATTCTCGCCCATTGCAGGGAATTCCTATGATTTAGATACGGGTATCTGGGCTGTATCATCCCTTGCTCCGGGGGAGGAGGCCGAACTCCGGATTGCGGTCACAGTACCGAGGGAGGGGAATTTCACCAATACTGCCCGGATACAGAGCCCCGAGCCACCGGCCGGCCAGGAAGACAACTACCAGGATAGTATTGAAGTGGATGTAAATGCTGTTACCCAGGCAGATCCCGGTTTTGTGTTCAACCAGTTTTCACCCAATGGTGATGGCGTAAATGATTTTCTGGTAATTCGGGATATCGCTTCCTTCCCAGGCAATTCCATAAAAATATTTAACCGTTATGGGCAACAGGTATATGAGGATTCCGAAATGACGGATGACCGGGTATGGAATGGCACCAATAATGGAAAAGAAGTTCCAGAAGGCACCTATTATTATATCCTGGAACTTGGACCTGATCAGGAAGTTGCCAAAGGATGGATACAACTGATCCGATAGAATGAATGATATGAGAAAACAATATACATTCAGGTTTATGCCAGGGTTTGTACTCCTGCTGGCACTGGTATTGTCATTTGGGCCGTTACAGGCCCAGCGTGAGCCTCTTTACACCCAGTATATGTATAATATAGGTAGCTTCAACCCTGCCTATGTGGGAAGTGTGGAAAGCATGGACCTGAATTTGTTATACCGTTCCCAATGGATCGATATCCCCGGAGCGCCCAGGACCATCCGCTTTGGGCTGAATGCGCCCCTGGGAAATCGGAAGCACGGGCTGGGCTTTAATGCCGTGAACGATCAGTTGGGGCCAACCACCCAGACGTTTGTAGATGTTTCCTATTCCTTCCAGATACAATTTGAATATGACGTATATCTGGCTTTTGGGCTGGATGCCGGGGGAAGCTTCCTGAATGTGGATTTCTCCAAAGGGACTTTCGAAAACCCCGGGGAACCGATCCTGGGTCAGGAAACCATCAGTGAGTTTACACCTACCGAATTTTCTAACCGATGGATTGTACAGCAATGAAGTGGCCCAGGTTGTGGAAGATCAGATGCAGTTCAACCTGATCGGGGGATATGTATTTCAGTTGAATGATAACCTGAAATTCAAACCTGCCTTTCTGGTAAATTACATTCAGGGTGCTCCTATAAACGGTAACATTTCTTTGAACTTCCTAATGAACAATGCACTAACCCTTGGAGCAGCCTATCGCCTGGACAATGCGATTAGTGGTTTGGTAGGTTTTCAGATTGCCAATAGTGTTTTTATTGGATATGCCTATGATTACAATACCAATGGGCTGGGCGGATACAACAGTGGTTCACATGAGGCGATCATTAAATTCTATCCTGGCAGGGGCGGGGATGGCCCCAGGGATAAGGAAGGCAAGAAATTGAAGAAGGGAAAACAAGTTGACAATCCAAGATTCTTTTAAGATTTGGGTATGACCAGAAGACAATTGATCATAGGAATGTATTTTTTGGCACTGGGAACCCTTTGGGCGCAAAAGGATTCCAAGGGGGATAAATTTTATTTCCAGTACGCCTATGGGCAGGCTGTAGAAGCATATCAGCAGGAAATGCGAAAGAACGGCCTGACGCAGCAGCAGCAATTGAACCTTGCGGATGCCTATTTCAGGACGGGCCAGTACAACCAGTCGGCAGATACCTTTGTGGAAATCTACAAAAGGGATAGCCTGATGACCAATGCCCAGTTCAACACCATGTTGCAGGCGCTAACCAAGACTTCGGGTAAAGAGCGGGCCATGGCTGTCCTGAGCACAAGATCAGGTCAACTCTCCGGGACCCTTATGGAAAATGCAGAATTCAATCTGCAAACCCTGGAGGATGCAAAGGGTAGTAATGGAACGTATGAATTGTTTTCCCCAAATATCAATAGCGTTCAATCCGATTTTGCTCCTTCTTTTTACGGTCCTGACCGGTTGCTTTTC
>JARRLI010000346.1:0-3728 GCA_037387145.1 Robiginitalea sp.
CACATCCATCTCCTTGATTCCGGTCACGAACATCAGCAATTCGCTGACGTGATCGCTGTCCTTGCCGTTGCGGATATAGAACTTAACATTGGCATCCTTATCCTTGACGCGCATCAGTTCCTCCAGGGAGGCAGAGCGCAGGTACTTGTCTACGGTAGCCTGCATGTCCCTGGAAACCTCAGTGTCTTCAGTGACAAAGACCTTCAGGCCGCTGAGACTCTGTGCAATGGACATGAATTCCTTAGCTTCAGGGTCGTCAACATCGACATCCATTTTGACAAGGAGGTCGAACATGTTCTTGTTCACGATTACCGAGCTGACCTCATCCATATCTTCGTATTTATCGAATATGGATTGTGCCTTCCCCCCCAGGGGAGCTAACAGCAGTAATGTGATTGCGATGAATTTTTTCATGATTTTTCGTTTTTAATTGTTGTTCAATATTTTCTGTTTTGCTTCTTCAAATTCACCCAGATAGGCTACTTTCTGTGTACCCCGGTCCAGGTTTTGCGCGATCAGGCCAAAAGCCTTCCGGGTCTCTTGATATGCAAATTCCGCTTCGCGCTGATCGCGGACCTGCTTCCCGAAATAAAGGCCAAACATGAGCACCATGGCGGCGGCAATGGAAATCCACCCGTAGATCGTATTTCTACTTCTGGTTTTTAGCGGAACCTGCCCCGTATAGCGTTCTTCTTTGGCTACGGAGAAATAGGTAAACATGGGGGCGTATGATTCCAGGTGCGGAGCTACCTGCTCCCCGGCAAAATATTCCCTTAGTTCCTGCTCCTCGGCCGCTGTGCTGCTGGCCTCGAAGTACTTCTCCAGTAATTTTTCTATCCTATCCAATTCCATAGCGATGTTTTTCTATAAGTTTTTCTCGTACGGCCTTCCGCGCCCTTGACAGGGTCACACGGACCGCAGTGGGTTTCATATCCATGAGTTTTTCAATCTCTTCGTATTCGTAAGCCTCCACATCCCTGAGCTGCAAAACCATTCGCTGTTGCTCGGGGAGCTCGTCCATGATCCGCTGCACCCATCCGAGGCTGTCCCGTATTTCTACCTGATTCTGCAGAGAGGTGGTCCCATCGGTAAAATTGCTGTGTACCAGTTTCAGGTTCCCCGCCTGCCTTGATTTTAAACGGTCCAGGCAGAAATTCTTGGTCATGGTCATCGCGAAGGCCTCTACATTCTTGTAGGATGCCATTTTCTTTTTTCGAGACCACAGTTTCATCAGGATTTCCTGTGTGGCGTCTTCCGCTTCCTCCGAGGTAATTTTGATGGCTAATTGTTATGAAATCAGGCCGTTTGGCCCTAAAATGAGTTCATCCTAAAGTAAGATTTCCTTTTGGAATGATCCTTGCGGGATGTTCAAGAAAATTTAAGTATGAAAAAATTGCTATACCTGATTGCGGGCTTGATGCTGGTTGCCTGCAGCAATGATGATGACGGAGTACCACCCCCAAGCGGCCCTAATCCGGACCCGGATGCGGACGTCGTTGTTCAAAATTTTATGTGGCAGGCCATGAATCTCTGGTATTTCTGGCAACAGGATGTGCCGGACCTTGCCGATGACCGGTTCACCACAATGGAGGAATACACCACCTTTCTCGAATCAGAAAGTGACCCTGCCGCCTTTTTTGAAGCCGAACTCCGGTATTCGGAAGACCGCTTCAGTTTTTACAATGAAGATTATACAGAGCTCACCCAGGGCCTGGCAGGAATATCCCGAAGCAATGGAATGGAATTCGGATTGATACAATTCAGCGGGAGCAACAACATTTTTGGATATGTAAGGTATATTTTGCCCAATTCCGATGCCTCGGAGAAAGATATTTCCCGTGGTGAAATTTTCACAGGGGTAGACGGGGTAACCCTGACCGCCGACAA
The DNA here is from genome assembly GCA_037387145.1 of Robiginitalea sp. Classification (GTDB taxonomy): domain Bacteria; phylum Bacteroidota; class Bacteroidia; order Flavobacteriales; family Flavobacteriaceae; genus Robiginitalea. The sequence goes on from JARRLI010000346.1 coordinate 1,888, forward strand.
CTACCAGGACTTGCTGTTCGGGGACAACGCTACCTATACGTTGAACATGGCGGATATATCCGGGACTGATATCACCCCGAACGGGAAGGAAGTAACCCTTACCAAGGAAGAAGGATTCCAGGAGGACCCCATATTCCTGTCCAAGGTGTTTGACAATATAGGCGGGCGTACGGTTGGATATCTTATGTACAATGGTTTCACCAATGAATTTGACCAGCAGCTGAACGATGTCTTTGGGATCTTCAAGGCAGATGGGGTGAACGAACTCATCCTGGACCTTAGGTACAACCCCGGAGGCTCTGTAAACATGGAACGACAAGCTTCAGGAGGTATTTACGGATGGTGAGCCGAATGCGCTGAAAGATTATTTTGCACGTACGCTTTCAGGAGCTCCTGTAAACACCTTGAATCTCACCAAGGTCTATGTACTCACTACACGCAGCACGGCTTCGGCCAGTGAACTTGTCATCAACGGCCTCAACCCGTATATGGATGTCATAAAAGTCGGAACTACAACGAGGGGGAAAAATGAATTTTCCCTTACGATGGTAGACGATCCGGACCGGGACGGTGCACCTTTTATTTATACCCCCAGCCGCGAAAACCAGATCAACCCTGAGAATTCCTGGGCCATCCAGCCCCTTGTTGGCAGGAATAAGAATTCAGTGGGCTTTTTTGAATACACGGACGGGTTCGCCCCGGATATCGAGCTGCAGGAAGACCTGGAAAACCTGGGGGTACTTGGAGATCCCAATGAACCGTTGCTGGCACGGGCCCTACAGGAAATTTCCGGCGCCTCAGGTAAGCGATTCTTCGATGTGGGCATGCCCGCAGAACCATTTACCCACAGCGGCATGTTTAAGCCTATGAAGGATAACATGGTCTTGGATAAAGACTTTAAACTTCCCGACGACTTTGAAAAGAAACTTTGGATGAAATAACCGAAAGCCTCCCTAAAAGGAGGCTTTTTTATAGCTGAAGGGACCACCCAATAGCCACATTGCGCCCGGGGGTGGTAAACCCAAACACTTCTGTGTAGGATTCGTTCAACACGTTGGAGATCCTAAAAAAGGCGTTTAACCGGTCCGGGAGGAATTGGTAATCCAGGCGAAGGTCCAGAAGGGAAAAGGCTTCGAGTTCCACGGGCGTAAAGGTCGCAAAATCAGTATCTGTGCGCTTCCCCGTATAGCTATACCGAAGGAGGGCCGAAGCCCGCTCCGTCAGGGCTACCTGGGCTGAAAGGTTCACCTTGTGCTTGGGGATCCGGATGGCCCCTTCCCCCTCAGGTTCCGTAAAGGTGTAGTTCAGAGCAAGTTCTCCCCTGCCCTGCCAGGTCCAGCTCAACTCTCCTTCCATCCCCCGTACGCGCGTCTGCTCATCCGAATTAAAAAATAGGAAATCTGCGTTGTTAAACAGTACCGTATTGTCCTCCCTCCGGTCAAAATGCAGCAGGCTGATCCTTATTCCCCGGTCAAGGCTGAACTCAAGCCCCCCCTCCAGGGTGGTGTTGCTTTCCGGCTGCAGGTCGGGGTTTGCCCCGAAGGCCCCGTATAGCTGTGACAAAGAGGGCGTAATATAGGCAGTCGCCCAGGAACCCATCAGCTTAAAATAGCCCTTCTCAAAACGATACGCATAGGAGGGATTCACCTGGTAAATACCCTTGTTGCCGTACACCGAGTGCATATTCAACCGGACCCCGGCGTTCAGGTTGAATCCAAAATCTGCCGTCCAAACGACATTCAGGTAGGGGTCCACCACCGTAAATTCCTCGGTGCGTTCCAGGTCCGCTTTGTCCTGAAACACGTTGAGCCCTGCCAGGCCGTACAATCCGGGGATCAGTG
>JARRLI010000347.1:0-4781 GCA_037387145.1 Robiginitalea sp.
CCGGGCCGGCCTATCATCAACGAGATCCTGAAACGTCTCAATACCAGTTCCCGAATCAGTGCGATCCGGCCGGGAGTGGCTTACGATAGCCGCAATAATGCCTTTACCCCTACCCGGGGACTTCTTGGGGAAGTCACAGTCAATATTTCAGCCCAATGGCTGGGCTCCTCTGACAATTTTTCCACCCTGCATACAGACCTGTTCAGCTATCTTCCGGTATCTGAACGGCTTGGGTCGGCCTGGCGGTTTCAGGGGAGCTACCTGCTGGGGGACGCCCCTTTCTATGCCTATCCCTTTATCGGGTTGAGGGGGATCCCGGCCATGCGCTACCAGGGGAACAACACCATGTTGGCGGAAACCGAATGGACCTACAATTTCTATAAACGATGGTCGGTACTGGGCTTTACAGGTGTTGGGAATGCCTTTACAGACTTCGGCCAATTTGGGGAAGGGAACTGGGCCTGGAACCTAGGCACCGGCTTCCGGTACAAGGTTGCCCGCCTGTTGGGTGTAAACATGGGAATGGACTTTGCCTGGGGGAACGGGGAAGAGTTTGCGTTTTATGTGGTGTTTGGGACTTCTTGGCTGAGGTAAGCAATGTCAATTGCAAAAAATCACCCGAGTTAACGTTCTTTTTGTTGCGTTTTATATGTAAATTTCTAAATCTATCTAAACAGAAAAAAACCATGAAAAAAGTTCTTTTACTTGCATTTATTGCAATCAGCCTATTTGGTTACAGTCAACAAGGAAAGAATACCTCAACTGACAAAAAACAAACGGTATTTGAATATGCAAAAGCTGACATTAAACCATCGCCTTATGCCATGGAATGGCGCTTCGTTGGTCCCGTTATGGGGGGAAGGGGTACGAGTGTTGAAATAAGTCCTGTTGATGATCAGGTATTTTATTTTGGATCTGCTTCTGGTGGTTTGTGGAAAAGCGAAGATGCCGGACAATACTGGGAATGTATCTCAGATGGTCAGATCAATGTAGGAGCCATTGGTGCCTTGGCCATTTCTCCAAGTAACCCGGATATCATGTATGTGGGAACAGGGGAACCTCAGATGAGACATGACGTATCCTATGGCGATGGCGTTTACAAATCTACCGATGGCGGTAAAACCTTTACCAATATTGGCTTGCCGAAGTCTTACCATATTTCAAGGATCAGAATTCATCCATCAAACCCCGATATCGCCTATGTAGGTGTTTTGGGATCGGCATTCGGTAATAACGAAGAAAGAGGGTTATATAAAACCGTGGATGGTGGAAAAACCTGGGAAAAAGTGCTTTATCAAAGCGAAAAAGCTGGTGTCATTGATGTGGTAATGGACCCAAATAACCCTGAAACCCTTTATGCAGCCACTTTCCAGTTTATTAGAAAAGACTGGACCGTAGAAAGTGGAGGAGAGGATTCACGTCTTTACAAAACAACAGATGGTGGTAAAACCTGGACGGATATTTCTAAGAACGACGGATTCCCACAGGAGATCCTGGGAAGAATGGGATTGGCTATTTCCAAAGCTAATAGTGACATCATCTATTCTCTAACGGATACAGAAACTATGGATGGCATCTATAGATCCAAGGATGGTGGTAACAGTTGGGAGTTGGTTTCTGATAATGCCAATCTTACCGTGAGACCTTTCTATTTTAATCATTTATATGCCAGTCCTCACAACGCCGACGAACTTTGGGTACTAACGAATAAACTATGGCAATCCATAGATGGAGGCAAAACATGGACACAAAGAAGTGGCACGAAGGACGACTTCCATGATATGGTTATCGACCCGAAGAATCCAACAATGGTTTCAATGACAGGTGGGAAGACCTGGAGTGGAACCTATACACAAAGAACAACTCAAACCTATAGGGTTCATGTCGATAACCAATTCCCATACAACTTATATACCAACATTCAGGATTTAATAGGGTTCAAAGTTCCTTCAGCTTCTTTCTGGGGTGGTATTCCTTTGTCTGAAACTGAAATTTACGGGTCGAGTGAAGCAGGTTTTGCGGTTCCGCATCCAACAGATCCAAATACCGTTTATCAATTTAACGCGGTTTCTATGGCTGGTTTTGGAGGTTTAACGGTAACAAACCTAAGCACTCCTTCATATGAAGAAAGGCACGTGTATTCAAACTGGGCGTTCGGTACGCCGGCATCTGAATTCAAATATCGATTTGGCTGGATGTCTGCCGTTGCGACCTCACCCTGGGATGATGATGCTCTATACTTTGGAGGAAACCAACTTTGGAAAACCACTGACAAAGGAATGACCTGGAAAGCTATCAGTCCGGACTTGACCACTAACGATCCTGATAAATTAAAGGTGCCGGGCGGAAAGTTGGCCGTAGAAACTTCTGGAGCTGAGATTGCCTGTATCATTGTTCGTTTGGCTGTTTCCAAACATAATAAAGGAACCATATGGGTGGGTACCGATGATGGGCAGGTACAACTTACCAAAAACGAAGGAGCATCCTGGACGAATGTTACGCCAGAGGATCTTCCTGCTAATAGCAAGATCCTGGAAGTCATAGAGTCTAACCATAATCCTGCGCATGCCTACATTGTGGCTACAAGATTAAAGGGTGATGATGACAGAAGTCCATACATCTATAAGACAGAAGATTTTGGTGCCTCCTGGACAAACCTTTCAGGTGCTTTCCCTGAAAATGAGATTACAAGAACCATCTGTGAGGATGCTGTGGTTCCAGGTTTACTATGGGCAGGAACTGAAACAGGAATATTTACCTCCACAGATGACGGGCAGTCCTGGTCCAGGATGGAAAATGGTTTCCCCAGAGTTCCAGTATACCATATTGTTCAAAAGGATGAAGACTTAGTGGTGGCAACTCATGGCAGAGGCTTATGGATCTTAGATGATATTACCCCTGCGCGAGTGCTTTCTGACAATTCAACCAAGCTGGTGAAACCCAGGGATACCTACAGGTTTGGTTACCACTGGTGGCAAATATATGGTGGTGGTGTAGGCGGTGGCCAAAAGAACTACTTCGTTCAAAATCACAGACCAGGCCATACCTTCTATGAATTGGGCGTAGTCAACGGTGAGATGAAACGAAAGTACATCGATGCTGGGGATGCCAAGCCAAGTGGTGTAATCATCTACTATAACCTGGAAAATGATGCCGAGGATGCAAAGCTTACAATCTCTGAAACCAATGGGTCAGAAATCATTTCTTTTGAAGGGGATGCTATTTCTAAAAACACCGGGTTAAACAGGTTTATTTGGGATATGCGGTATCCTAATGCCCTGGCTATCCCCAACCGGCACCTAATGTTCGTCCGTTCTGTAAACCAGGTAAATATATGGTAACACTTTCTGCCAACGGAACGGAGCAAACACAGGAATTCGAAGTATTTATGAATCCAAATGAAACGTATTCAAAGGAAGATGCTGAAGACAGGTTTGCGCTTTGGATGAAAATCAGAGACAAATATTCAGAAGTAAGTAAAGCTATTATTGAAGCTCAGGAGCTTGCCAAAAATACGGACAGTGAAGAACTGAAAAAAGCTGCTAAAGAGCTCGAGTCAAGCATGACAGCCGTTGGTACGACTTTGGTGCAAATCGCAAATGAAAGATCGAAATTATTGGCTAAGATTCAAGGGGTAAGTGAAATGCTCATCTCTTCTGAAGGACCACCAAGTCAAGGTGCAAAAGAGGCTTGGTTGGACTATGAAGCTGAAATAGATGCTGAATTGGCTAAGTGGCAGGCCGCAAAAAAATAATGGATCTTCTTGAATCACAGCTAATAATTCGTCAAAAGATGAATTAGTATTTAAAAACATAAATACCAAGATGTTAGGTCGTCTCTTCCTGCTCTGTTTCTTTTGCTCATGGGTGTTTTCAGGCGTTTTTGGCCAGGTTGAATCCCCGGATACCTGGGACAACCAGCTCTTCCTGGGAAACAAGGTGGCCACGGCAGCTGGCAACTGGAAATTCTCCGGGGAATTGCAAGTGCGGCTGAAGGATGATTTCCAGGCCCTGGACCGTTGGTTCCTGGAAGGAGTGGCATCCTATTTTCTCTCGGAACACTGGGAGATCGTGCCGGATTACAGGTTCAGCATCAAACCGGGCGAAGTAGAACACCGGCCCGGTTTCGGGATCTTGCGGAAGGACCTGTTGGGTGAAGATGACAACAAAAGGCACCAGCTCGTGCATCAGGTAAAATGGCAGGCAGATATCGATAAGGATAATTTTGACAATGGATTGCGGTATGTTTTCTTTTACAATTATCTAATGAATGAAAAGCTTATCCCCAATGCAGCAGCAGGAGTATTCTACCGTTGGTCAGAGGACTTTACCGGAGTACAATTCTACCGGGTTGGCTTGGGGTTATCATATATAATAGACGTGAAACATTCCCTGAACTTTTCCTATTTCGTCGGGTTTACCAATACGGGTGCGGATTGGACCATGCAGGGCATCCCGCTGATTCAGCTCATCATCAACCTGGATACCAAATACAAGTACCTGCCGGCTAAATTCATCAATTTCTAGGACACAGTGAGGGAACCGAATTTATCAGATACTCCATGAAACGAGCTTCCTTTTTATTCATTCTCATAAGTATTCCTTTTTTGGGGATTTCGCAGCAAACAAGGACCAAGGACCTGGTGGATTCAACTAAATCTGGATATCAGAATCTGGACAATGCAGGTGGGCCTAAAACGATTGGGGGGCAACTCAATGCGGACAATCAGCAAAGGGAATTCTTTTTTCGGATTCCCGTACGGGTGACGGCACCCTGGTATG
>JARRLI010000348.1:0-2746 GCA_037387145.1 Robiginitalea sp.
CCCCAGCAGCAGTCCTACCAGGCGGACCATCTCCCACAAATTTATATGGACCTCTGTCAAAAGGGCCTCAGTAGGACCATAAAGGCCTCCCCATCCCTGAAAGTTCAATGGCGTCATAACAACCGCCAGCAAGGTGGCCAGGGCCGTAAGGCTGACAGAAAGTGCGGTATTCCCCCCGGCCAGATGGGACATGAAGTTGGATACATTCCCGCCCGGGCAGGATGCAACAAGGAACATACCCAGCGCCAGGCTGGGCAATGGTTCCCACCACCAGATCAGCAAAAAAGTCAGGGCAGGGAGCAATAGAAACTGACAGCAGACCCCTGTCAGGACAGCCCTGGGATTGCGAAAGATGCGGCGAAAGTCGGCAGGACGTATCTCAAGGGCAATTCCGAACATGACCAGGGCAAGGGCCAGATTCATCACCCACAGGGATTCCGAGTCAAAATTGATTCGTAACTGGTCTAATTGTGTTTCCATCGGGGATTGCTGCTGGTGAGCCTAAACTTAACTGGACTGCTGCGAATACAATCCTAAGGATCTTCGCTTGGTTATTATAGGCTTAGCACCACAAAGATCGAAGAATATAAGGAGTCTGAAAATGATTACACAAGTATTTAATACCTTTAAGGAACAAACCCCAGATGATATAAGAATGGCACGAACTCCCAGCATTATGTTGCCTTTGGGCACAAAAGCTCCTGATTTTGTACTGCCCGACACCATTAGCGGAAATCAATACACCCTCGATCAGATTCAGGGGGAGAAGGGAACGGTTATCATGTTTATTTGCAATCATTGTCCTTTCGTAAAGCATGTAAATGCAGAATTAGTGCGTATAGGGAAGGATTTTGGGGAATTGGGCGTCGGTTTTGCAGCCATTTCCAGCAACGACGTGGAAAACTATCCAGAAGACCACCCGAATAAAATGAAAGATACTGCCTCCCGGGAAGGGTACCCCTTCCCGTATCTATACGATGCTTCCCAGCAAACCGCACGGGAGTACCAGGCAGCCTGCACTCCTGATTTCTATCTGTTCGGACCAGAACTGGAACTGGTTTACCGGGGGCAACTCGATAGTTCCAGGCCCGGAAATAATATCCCGGTCAGCGGTGAAGACCTGAGGGCTGCCATTAATTGTTTATTAGAGGGGCGTTCTGTTCCTGCGGATCAGAAACCCAGCATCGGCTGTAACATCAAATGGAAAGCAGATACCTGAATACAACTGGCCAGGGAGACAATAAGTTACAGGGGCCCGTCCCGGAAATCGTTCCTCTCACGGAATCATTGATCCCCCTGTATCTCAAAACAGGCCGGGAGGCTTACCGGCAGTACTACTGCCATTTGTGGCCCGGGGGGATCCCGGATCCCTATCTAAGCAGGAATTTTACAGCGCCCATCCTGCTCGGGGAACTCGGTGATCCGCGCTACGTCTGCTGGTTGCTCTTTTATAAGGGGGAAGCTGCCGGCATATGCAAAATGGACCTAAAAAAGGAATGCCGGTTTCATCCCACGGAAACCTCCCTTTCGTTGGGCGTTGGGCATGGAAAAAGATTTCCTATGGCTCAAAACCATGCAGAAAGGGGAGGCGCTCTCATTCTATTAACATATCGGGTTTAACATCCTTGCCGAAACACAAATTCCGTATCCCGAAGTGCTGGAGTCCGAGAAAAAAATGTGGGTACTCGGTCTCCACCTGCACTGACTTGTATAATTACCAACCCCTGGAGCGGAGCAAGTTTTCGATATGGGCATAATGATGATTTCCATGCCAGACGTACCTGCCTACATTTTCCCCAAGGGTGGAAGGTCCGCTTTCCGGGTGCACAAAGCTACGTGCAAGATCAGCCTTCCCAAGGCCCTCCAACAGGTAAACCAGTTTCTCATGCACTGCTTTCAGATGGGCCAGCGACAGCTGCACAGGGCCACGTCGGGAATCGAACAGGGCGGCCCAGGCTTTTTCATCATAAACCTTGATAAGGGGAGAAGCTTCGGTAAGGGCCCACTTAAATCGAATATAACTGTTGTGATGGCTGTCGGAAAGGTGATGGACTACCTGCCTTACGGTCCATCCATCCGGTCGGTAAGGAGTATCCAATTGAGTATCATCAAGCGGTGTTACCAGATCAGAAAGCCGGTCAGGAAATTGGCGCAACTGGTCAATCCAGGTCTTTAGCAAAACATCACTGATCTCAGGCGGGGATTGAAACCGTCCGATCGGATAACGCTGTACTTCCAGTTCATTTTTCATCATCCTGGGGTGTTTATATTAAGCTATGCCACTTCGGTCTGTACAGGCTTGCTGGACTCGGGGCATGAATGCTTTCAAAGGTAATTGATTTCAATCTGTCCCCGGAACGCACCTGTTAGAGCCTTGGAATCCTTATCTAACACCCGGTATCTGCCAAAATTCACAAATTCCTGATCATACATGCCTTATGCCATGGGTACCCGATGAAAATCGCCCGGGATCTGACCCTAATAAAGGGCTTTACAGGCCTATTTATGAAAGTATTTCGAAAAAAATGTCCTAAGATCGTTTTTTGATGTACCTTTGTGCACTATTAATTTTATATCTAATTTATTATGAGTACAGGAACAGTAAAATTCTTCAATGAATCCAAAGGATATGGATTTATCACAGAAGAAGGTTCACAGGAAGATCATTTTGTACACCACTCCGGCCTTATTGACGAAATTCGTGAAGGTGATGTTGTAGAATTTGAACTACAACAGGGAAGAAAAG
>JARRLI010000349.1:0-2544 GCA_037387145.1 Robiginitalea sp.
ATTCTTACTTCCAGGAGGTGCAGTACTACTCCCTATATTCATAAGCCTGATCCCGAAACTCCTCCCCTCATCTTTTGATGAAAATCGGGTAGAAAAGTCCTAAAAACTAGGTATAAGAAATCTCTATAGTAGATTCTAATATATTCTTTTCCAGATTTTTAGTTTGTATTATTCCAACCATAACTTAAAATCTTTGACGCGTTCCCGGCTAACGATAATTTCTTGTTCCCGAAAGTGGTTCAGCTTGATTTTCAACCTGGAATTTGTATAGGAAATGATATCTGCAATATGATTTATATGCACATAGAATTTACGGCTTACACGGAAAAATATCTCAGGAGACAATTCCTGTTCCAGTTGTTCAAGAGTGGTATCCAGCAGGTAGGAACGACCTGTAGTAGTAGCCGCATAAGTACCTTTATTCTCACTGTAGAAACACTCCACCTCATCGGCTTGTATGATCTTGATATGAGGTCCTACCCGGGCCGTAAACCGATTCTTGTAATCCCGTTCAAGGGGGTTCACCAGTAATTTGCGAATGTCCTCCAGGTCCAGCTGAACCGGATGGCTGGCAGGGCTGAACTTGCGGTATTTCTCCAGGGCCGCCTCCAGTTCTTCCTCATCTATGGGCTTCAGGAGGTAGTCAATGCTGTTGAGCTTAAATGCCTGTAGTGCATATTCATCATAGGCAGTGGTGAAGATAATAGGGCTATTTACCCGGACCGCATCGAAAATCTCGAATGAGAGGCCATCGGATAGCTGAATGTCCAGGAAAATCAGGTCGGGATGCGGGTTGTTCGCAAACCAGGCAATGGATTCAGCTACAGAATGTATGGTATTTGATACGTGGACCTGCCTGGACTCGAGAAGCCGGGACAATCTCCTGGCTGCAGGCCGTTCATCTTCTATAATAAGAGCATTCATCAGATCCATGGTTGGATTTATTGATACTTCAGTTTTTATCCTTAAATTTTTCCGCCTCACGACGATCTTCCTCCATGTATTTCCTGATCATCCGCTCCTCCCAATCCTTGCCAAGCACCAACCCGAATCCAAATACATGGGCGGCATGGAAAGCAAGCCCTATTCCCCAGAAAAAGGGTGTGACAAGGGATGGCCAGCTAAAAAGAGGTTCCCCGTCTTTGTAGTGATTTATCACAATGGCCAGCTGGATGAATATGTTCACCGCAATATACACGGCCAGGTGAATATAGAACCCCTTGAGTTCGTCCACGCGCTTTTTTGCTTCCTTTCTTTTGTCTTCAATTTCCATAGTTACCAGTTACTTAGGATTATTCCCATCGGGACGTGCCCTTTTCTTCCTCATCCATGAATTCTCGGATCTTCCGTTCCTCCCAGTCTCTGGAGAAGAACGGGTTCAGGTTAAAGGTCTTAAGCAAATTTCTTAAGCTCCCCTACTCGCTCTTTGGCTCTTAAGTACTTGCTTTCGCGGTTTTCCATGGTTGTTTGTTTTTTCATGATATACAATTAAAGGGGCGGGGTCTCATCCCGTGCCATCAGTTCCCGTATCTTGCGTTCTTCCCAGTTCCTTCCCAGGATCGGATTATACCCAAAAGCTTTCATTCCGTGCATCAGCAGGCTGAACCCCCAGGCCAGTGCCGGGAACAATACCCATAGAAAATCCGTGGTTCGAAGGTTGATCCACACAAGGATTGGGATCACGAAGAGATAGGATAAAAGGTTGTTGTAAAAGCCTTTAATGCAGGACACACGTCTACGGGCCCGCTGATACTTTTGGTTTTGATCTAAAATTTCCATTTTTCGTCTTCTTAAAATCTTATTTCGAAGATCATACTTACCTGTTCCTTAAAAAAATCTCCGCTCCCCAGTTGTTGAATTTCAGCACTGAATTGTTCGGAGGGGTCAAAAATCATCCCGATTCATAAGTTCCCGAATCTTGCGCTCTTCCCACCGCCTTCCCCATAACGGGTTATATCCATAGGCCTCCATGCCGTGCATTACCAGTCCGAATCCCCAGCCAATGGCCGGGAAGATTGCCCAGGGAAAACTGGTTGTCCTGGAATTCAGCCACACAAGCATGGGGATAACCAGGCAATACGCCAACAGGTTTCCATAAAACCCCTTGATAGCCTCCACTTTCTCTTTGGCCTTTAGGTATCGTTTGTCCTCGAGATATTCTTCCTGCCGGGGCAGTACGCTGATCTGTCGCGTCAGCACAGGTACCCCCACCCGAAAAGATTCCGAATCTTCCTCTATACTCAGGTTCCTCTCTGTCAGCAGGGCATAACGCTGGCGTATATTCTGCAGCCCTACACCGCTTGATTTTGCAATTACTTGCTTCGGCTGAAGGTTATTGGAAACGATTATATAACCGTCTTGCTCGGTGACCCTGATATGGAGTGGTCTTTCAGGGGTTACCACATTGTGCTTTACGGCATTCTCCAAAAGGAGCTGAAGCGAGAGGGGAACGATCCTGGCCTCGGGATGTATGCTCTTTTCAGGAATATCAAACACAATCCCTTCTTCAAAACGCATCTTCAGCAGGCGAACATAAGTGCGGGC
>JARRLI010000349.1:2624-4072 GCA_037387145.1 Robiginitalea sp.
GTCGAGTTGATTTTTCAGGGCATCGAATTGGGCAGAAGCCGTCCCTGCAATGATCTTTTGCTCTTTAACCTTGGTATCCTGCCGGTGCTTATAATAGAATACGGAGTAAAATATCCCTGTGATACAGACTGCAATAACCAGGGAAACAATATAATACTGTGGAGATTCCCCACTTATGAATTCTGAGAATGCCAGCCCCTGAAGTCCGGAAATCACAATTATCCGTGCCAGGAAGATCGCGATGACAGATATGGCAATATTTCCCAGACAACTCAGAAACAAAATATTCCCCTTGAAGATACGCATCCCATACCGGTGGATCAGATAGGCTATCAGCACGGCATTGGCCAGGTAAATAAGCCAGGAAAATATCATGTGCTCCAGGATTTCCTTCCAGAATGCACCGTTGACTTCAATAGTTCTTCCGTTAAAGAAATAAATCGCCAGGAAAACTACATACAGCAGTATGCCTATAAGGGTAGCGTTGGCAAAGTGTTTTATAAAATGTTTCATATCCACGGCCTTGAGCCTGTTCTAAAAATAAGAAAAACACCCTGTCTTTCTTCACATTACGTATACTTACTCCTTAACGTCTGTCAGACAAAGTAAAGTCCGATCTTGCATTGTAAGAAAGATTTCGCACCCATGTGCCGAATTTCGTCTCTGAATTGTATTTTTAATGGACTTAATCAACTCAAAACTAAATGGACTTTATGAGAACTTTATTGATAGCATTTCTGGCACTTCAGCTGCCCATCGCGATCAGCGGACAACGCCCCAGTGCTCTCAAGGAGGGTAAATTTATCGAAACCGATACACACCAGCTGCTATATGGCGGTACAGATCCGGCACAGCACTTTATTATTGATAATTTGGACCTCCGCCAGGACCAGTTTCACTATGGTCTGGGCAGGGAGCGGTTTCCGGCTCTTATACACCCCCGCTTTGAAACTGTTACCAAGGCTTCCAATCGTTGGAAACCTGAGGATCGTTTTCTGGTTGCCAAGAAAAAGGGGGAAGTAAAAGCCTATTCAGTGCAGGATCTTACCAGGCATGAGGTAGTCAATGATTCCATCGGAGGGGAACCTATTTTTGCAGCATACTGCATCCTCGCCGACCTGGGTGCCATCTATAAACGCACCTATGGAGACAAACTCTTTACCTTCGGTGTCAGTGGATACACCTACTACGACCCCGAGGTATGGGATGGGCTGGATGGATTTATCCTCTGGGACAGGGAAACAGAAAGCCTTTGGTGGCCACTGGTGGACAAAGCTGTTTCCGGACCGCTTAAGGATGTTCGGTTACAAAAGCTGGAAGAGGCTTTCTGGGAAGATACCACCTGGGGAGCGATCCTCGAAAAATATCCGGATGCGATGATCCTGATCCCGGGGCAACAGATGGAGCCGCCTGTAAACTGGGATACCTATGAAGATGTTTCCGATGTG
>JARRLI010000350.1:0-2612 GCA_037387145.1 Robiginitalea sp.
GTTGCAGGTGGCGTAACAGAAACAGGCTCCATTGTCTGCTCGATTCCACAGGCAGAGAGGAATACCATCAGGATAAGAATAGGCAATCTTGAGTTCATATCTGCCAAATTATACTCGTCAATGAATCTCTTTAACTGCAAGATTTCCCATGGAATAATTCGAATTTCAAGGATAAAATTGGGTTGAATGACTCATCGAATATTCCACTTTTTATTTTGTACCACATTTCGATTTCTGTTCTTTCTATTAAGCAGGGTCAAAGTTCATGGGAAAGAACACCTGCCGGTTGATGGAGGATATATTGCAGCAGCCAACCACCTGAGTGTGATCGAGGTTCCGCTGGTTTACTGCCTGCTCAACCGTAATGATGTGACTGGTCTCGTTGCCAGGAAACACCAGAAGAACACCTTCTTTCGCTGGTTGATTAATTCCATGGATGGGATCTGGCTGAGCCGTGAGGAAATTGACACCCGCGCCTTGCGTGCAGCGCGCGATCATCTCCAAAGTGGTGGTGTGCTTGGAATCGCACCAGAAGGAACTCGCAGTCAAACAGGCGCTTTACTCGAAGCCAAAACCGGGGTTGCCTTCCTGGCAGACCAGGCCAAGGTTCCCATTGTTCCTGTTGCAGTTGCCGGAACCTGGAAGATTACTTCTAAAATTCTGACCTTAAAACGCCCTGAAATCATTGTTAAATTCGGTGAACCCTTCATGCTGCCACCAGTAAACAGGAAAACTCGCGATCAGGATCTTAAACGAAATACCGAAGAGATCATGTGCCAGTTAGCCGCTTTGTTGCCGGCTGAATACCGGGGAGTAGATGCAGATCATCCCCGGCTTGAGGAACTTCTCTCTGGGCAAGGGGAATGATTCGATCCAGACCAATTATTCCATACCTTGACAAGGAGGTTGTTTATGCGGATAATAGGTGCATCTTTTCAAATGTTAATAGCTTTGAAGGAGGAAAGTAAGCCAGTCTTACCTGACAGGGAAGCAGGGGCATAGACTGAGACCCCGGCCCAGCAAAATCTGGCAGAAGTTCCCTCCCGAGCTGCCCAGGGGAAGGATCGATATCGATCTTGTAGTTTGGGTCGCATTCCCGGCGTTACCATGGGAAGCCAATCGCAAAAAATTGCTGTTGGAATAAGTGGACTAGTTACTTAGTCAATTTGGGTGGTACCGCGGGAAACCCATCCCGTCCCTTTTATGGACGGGATGTTTTTTTATCCACGGAAGCCCTGGAAGAATGGCGGGTGATAAATTTAGGGCGTAGTTCACCGTTAATGGGTGTTTTTGATCAATTAGGTCAGCTCCCAAAAGAAGATCGACCCGCCATCGGGCGTCGTGCGAACGAGGTCAAGAAATCACTGGAAGCCCAATATGCAGAAAAATCTGCTAATCTTGAACAGGCACGCTTGCTTCAGTCTCTTGAAACTGAGCAGTTGGATGTTACCTTGCCCGGAAGGAAAATCAGGACCGGGCGATTACATCCAATCACCCAAACAATGCGCAGGATATATCAAGTCTTTGCAGAGATGGGATTTCAGGTTTATCAATCCCGCGACGTCGAAACTGACGAATACAATTTCCAACTATTAAATTTCCCACCACATCACCCGGCCCGCGAGATGCAGGATTCTTTTTACATTGCTGGTGATTACGAGCCAGATAATCCTGTTTTACTGCGCACGCATACCTCTCCAGGTCAAATCCATGCGATGCGTGAATATGCACAGGAAAATCCTCATGATCCTCCCCCTATCCGCATCATTCTGCCTGGTATGTGTTACCGCCATGAACAGGTGTCTACCAGGTCAGAAACCCAATTCACACAGGTGGAAGGATTGGCTGTTGGAAAGGACATCACGTTCAGCGATTTGAAAGGGACATTGAGCGATTTCAACAAACGCATATTTGGAATGCAGGTGCGATCCAGATTCCGCGCCTCCCATTTCCCATTTACGGAACCCAGCGCCGAAGTGGATATTGAGTGCTTTGTATGTGAAGGAGCTGGATGTTCGGTATGTAAACGCACCGGGTGGTTAGAAATCCTGGGTTGTGGCATGGTGCATCCTAAAGTTCTTCAGAATGGAGGCTACGATCCGGAGATTTATACCGGATTTGCATTTGGCTTTGAAATGTATGGCTTTGGAGATTCACGATGAGAGTTCCACTATCCTGGATTAAAGATTATGTTGATATCGATATGCCGGTTGAAATTCTAGCCCAGCAGTTAACCCTGGCCGGTTTAGAAGTTGAAGAACTCAACTTTGTTGGTTTACCCCTTCCAACAGGTAAGGCTGAAGTTCACACCAGTGAAGAAAGCCGGCAGGAGACGAAGATAACCGGTATCGAATGGGAACGGGAGAAAATCATTGTTGGTGCAATACTGGAGGTCATGCCGCACCCCAACGCAGACCGCCTTGTGCTGTGCCGCCTGGATGATGGTGAGGTTGAACACATTGCCTTGACCGGAGCACCAAACCTCTTCCCTTTCAAAGGGAAAGGGGACCTGGTTGAGCCCATCAAAGTCGCCTATGCCCGCGAGGGTGCCACGCTTTATGATGGGCACAAGTCTGGACAGGAATTAATGACTTTGAAGCGAACAAAGATCC